>NZ_CBFFRJ010000205.1:0-5150 GCF_965644225.1 Phytobacter sp. V91
GAAGTGAAACGCCGTAGCGCCGATGGTAGTGTGGGGTCTCCCCATGCGAGAGTAGGGAACTGCCAGGCATCAAATAAAGCAAAGGGCTCAGTCGAAAGACTGGGCCTTTTTGCTATTTTTAAATCTGCAAAATGTCGAACGTATCGCTAAAGGAATTGGCTATGACTGTTCTGTACGCCCAGATTTACCAGAATCGAATGGTTGTTCGTAACCTCGACACCCGCCAGCAGGTCTCCGGCAATCATATTTTCAGTAACCAGCGCATTATTATCGCCGACTTCTTTGAAGCGGAAGGTTTCCTTGCGCATCTTATCCAGCAAGTTGCCCCTCGTTCTTTCTGGCATCTATTGCCCGGAGTGGGAAAGCTAAGGATCCTGAGTCATGCGCTGGAGATGAATGAAGGCGGATTATCGCCGGTAGAAGAGCGTGCGCTGCTTGAAATGACCTTTGGCGCTTCGCAGGGCCGGTGTCATTACCCCAAAATCATCGACGATGAGACTCTGTTGAACGATGAACAGGTTCTGGCCGCGCTTGCGCGTGAGCAAACCAGAACCACGCCACCCACCAAAAGACCCAAAATCATCAGCTAATCTTATTTAAGAACCACGTTGCGGCCCGGCCGTGACGTGAAACTTTCTCACCTTTCACATGCAGACTCGACATTTACCTTATTCCTGGGTATCTTTTCAGCTGTCTGGATGTCTAAACGTTTAAACGTATGCAGTGAGGATATAAGTTATGCCGATTCGGGTGCAGGACGAGCTACCAGCCGTCAATTTCTTGCGTGATGAAAACGTCTTCGTGATGACGACATCCCGTGCAACAGGTCAGGAAATTCGTCCGCTGAAGGTGCTTATCCTCAATCTGATGCCGAAAAAGATTGAAACCGAGAACCAGTTCCTGCGGTTGCTTTCCAACTCCCCACTGCAGGTGGATGTCAAACTGCTTCGTATAGATGCGCGTGAATCACGCAACACGCCAGCCGAACATCTGAACAATTTTTACTGTAATTTCGACGAAATCAGCGAAGAAAACTTCGATGGATTGATCGTCACCGGCGCACCGCTGGGTCTGGTCGAATTTAATGATGTCGCCTACTGGCCGCAGATCCAGCAGGTGCTGGAGTGGGCGAAAGATCACGTGACCTCAACGCTGTTTGTCTGTTGGGCTGTACAGGCAGCACTCAATATTCTGTATGGCATTCCAAAACAGACGCGTGAAGAAAAGCTTTCGGGCGTCTATGGGCACCACATTCTCCACCCACATGCTCTACTGACGCGTGGTTTCGATGACACCTTCCTGGCACCGCATTCACGTTACGCCGATTTCCCGGCCGCACTGATCCGCGACTATACGGATCTGGAAATCCTCGCTGAAACAGAAGAAGGCGACGCCTATCTGTTTGCCAGCAAGGATAAGCGCATCGCCTTTGTCACCGGTCATCCGGAGTACGATGCCAATACCCTGGCCGGTGAATATTTCCGTGATGTCGATGCAGGGCTGACACCAGAGGTTCCCTATAACTATTTCCCGAAAAACGATCCGCAGAACAAGCCCCATGCCACCTGGCGTAGTCATGGTAACCTGCTGTTTATCAACTGGTTAAACTATTACGTCTATCAGATCACGCCATTCGATTTGCGTCATATGAACCCAACGCTGGACTGATCCTCATCCGGGATCCTTAACCGTTTCAGCTTCTCTTTCAGGCACCTTCGGGTGCCTTTTTTATTTCCGAAATCCCCTCCATGATCCGTCTGAACTTTAAATCATTTGTTATCAATACGTTAAATTGATTTTAAATTTAAAATGGAAATTGTTTTTGATTTTAATTAATAAATGCGTAGTCTTGATTGTGCTGAACGAAAAAGAGACAGCGATCTTTCGTTCATGACGGGGAATGTATTCGGATCAATGACGAGGAGCTGCGTAATGACACAACAGGCGACGACGACGGATGAATTAACTTTCAATAAGCCTTATGGCGAGCAGGAAGAGCAGATTCTCACGCCCGAAGCGGTGGAATTTTTGACTGAACTGGTTACGCGCTTTACGCCACAGCGGAATAAATTGCTGGCCGCCCGTATCCGCCAGCAGCAGGATATTGATGACGGCAAGCTGCCTGATTTTATTTCGGAAACAACTTCCATTCGTGATGGTAGTTGGCAAATCCGTGGTATCCCTGATGACTTACAGGATCGTCGCGTCGAGATAACCGGGCCGGTTGAGCGCAAGATGGTGATCAACGCCCTGAATGCCAATGTAAAAGTGTTTATGGCGGACTTTGAAGATTCCCTTTCGCCAGACTGGAGCAAAGTTATCGACGGGCAAATCAACTTGCGCGATGCGGTCAATGGCACTATCAGCTATACCAACGAAGCGGGAAAAATTTACCAGCTTAAGCCTGACCCGGCGGTACTGGTGTGTCGCGTTCGTGGCCTGCATTTGCCAGAAAAGCATGTCACCTGGCGTAATGAGGCGATTCCTGGCAGCCTGTTTGATTTTGCACTCTATTTTTTCCACAACCACAAAGCATTACTGGCAAAAGGCAGCGGCCCCTATTTTTACCTGCCAAAAACTCAGTCCTGGCAGGAGGCAGCCTGGTGGAGCGAGGTCTTCAGTTACACCGAAGATCGTTTCAGTCTGCCGCGTGGCACGATCAAAGCGACGCTGTTGATTGAAACACTGCCCGCAGTCTTCCAGATGGATGAGATCCTGCATGCTCTGCGTGACCATATCGTCGGCCTGAACTGTGGGCGCTGGGACTACATCTTTAGCTACATCAAAACCCTGAAAAACCACCCTGACCGCGTTCTGCCAGACCGTCAGGTGGTGACGATGGACAAACCTTTCCTCAACGCCTATTCGCGTTTGCTTATCAAAACCTGCCATCGCCGCGGCGCCTTCGCCATGGGCGGTATGGCGGCATTTATTCCCAGCAAAGATGCAGAACGTAACAACCAGGTGCTGGGTAAAGTGAAAGCAGACAAAGAGCTGGAAGCCAAAAATGGGCACGATGGCACCTGGATTGCTCATCCGGGGCTGGCGGATACGGCGATGGCGGTGTTTAGCAACGTGCTGGGAAACAACAAAAATCAGTTGTCGGTGACCCGCGCTGAAGATGCGCCCATTACCGCGGCACAACTGCTGGCCGCCGCTGACGGTGAGCGCACCGAAGAGGGGATGCGCGCCAATATTCGCGTCGCGGTGCAGTACATCGAAGCCTGGATCTCCGGCAACGGCTGTGTCCCGATCTACGGTCTGATGGAAGATGCAGCGACTGCTGAAATCTCCCGTACCTCTATCTGGCAGTGGATCCATCACCAGAAAACGCTCAGTAACGGTAAACCCGTCACCAAAGCCCTGTTCCGCCAGATGCTTGCTGAAGAGATGCTGGTCATTCAGGACGAGCTGGGCGAACACCGTTTCAGCAGTGGGCGTTTTGACGATGCCGCGCGTCTGATGGAGCAGATCACCACCTCAGATGAGCTGATTGATTTCTTAACCTTGCCGGGCTACCGCCTGCTGGCCTAATAACCAGGCTATTTTGTTCGCCATTTTGGCCTCGGGCAGTGCTCAGAATCCTCACGTACTACATGTACGCTCCGGTTCTTGCGCGCTGGCCATGACCAAACTGCCTTCACCAATAACGCCTGGAGATCCAGGATGAAATGGAGCATCTGCATATGAAAACCCGTACCCAACAAATCGAAGAATTACAAAAAGAATGGACGAACCCACGCTGGGAGGGCATCACGCGTCCCTATAGCGCGGAAGAGGTGGTGAAATTACGCGGCTCGGTAAACCCGGAATGTACGCTGGCGCAGCTCGGTGCGGCAAAAATGTGGCGCTTACTGCATGGTGAATCGAAGAAAGGTTATATCAACAGCCTTGGTGCGTTGACGGGCGGGCAGGCGTTACAACAGGCGAAAGCAGGCGTTGAGGCTATCTATCTGTCTGGCTGGCAGGTAGCGGCAGATGCCAACCTTGCCTCCAGCATGTACCCGGATCAATCGCTGTATCCGGCAAATTCCGTCCCCTCGGTGGTGGATCGGATCAACAACACGTTTCGTCGCGCGGATCAGATCCAGTGGGCATCGGGTATTGAACCGGGCGATCCTCGCTATGTGGATTATTTCCTGCCGATCGTTGCCGATGCGGAAGCCGGTTTTGGTGGCGTACTGAATGCCTTTGAACTGATGAAGTCGATGATTGAAGCCGGTGCTGCGGCGGTGCATTTCGAAGATCAGCTTGCCTCGGTGAAAAAATGCGGCCATATGGGCGGTAAGGTGTTGGTTCCGACTCAGGAAGCCATTCAGAAACTGGTGGCCGCGCGTCTGGCGGCTGATGTATTGGGGGTTCCGACCCTGGTCATTGCGCGCACGGATGCAGATGCGGCAGATCTGATTACCTCTGACTGCGATGCTTACGACAGCGAATTTATTACCGGTGAACGCACCAGCGAGGGCTTCTATCGTACCCATGCCGGCATTGAACAAGCCATCAGCCGTGGGCTGGCTTATGCACCCTATGCCGATCTGGTGTGGTGTGAAACTTCGACGCCAGACCTGGAGATGGCAAAACGTTTTGCAGATGCCATTCATGCCAGATTCCCGGGCAAACTGCTGGCCTACAACTGCTCGCCTTCCTTTAACTGGCAGAAGAATCTGGACGACAAAACCATCGCCAGCTTCCAGCAGCAGCTATCCGACATGGGCTACAAATACCAGTTTATTACGCTGGCGGGCATCCATAGCATGTGGTTCAACATGTTCGACCTGGCACACGCTTACGCTCAGGGCGAAGGGATGCGGCACTACGTGGAAAAAGTGCAGCAACCGGAATTTTCCGCGGCCAAAGAGGGCTACACCTTCGTCTCACATCAGCAGGAAGTCGGAACGGGGTATTTCGACAAAGTGACCACCATTATTCAGGGCGGTGCGTCTTCGGTGACAGCACTGACCGGATCAACGGAAGAGTCGCAGTTTTAATTTGCCCCTCACCCTCTCCCCAAAAGGAGAGGGGATTGATTGGTGAAGTATGTGGGATTGGCACGATTGTTTTCTCCCTCTTCGGGGAGAGCAGCTGTGTTTAAAGTCAATGGGTGGCAGCTAACCTGCCGCCCATTTTGTATTGTCACGCACCATGGC
>NZ_CBFFRJ010000206.1:0-5109 GCF_965644225.1 Phytobacter sp. V91
GGCGGCTCATGGTTTGTCGGCGCCTTTGAGGCGCTCACCCTAAAGCCTCCGGCTCTGCCGGAGGATACTTACTACTTTTAAGAACACATCACCAATTAACAAAAAACACTTCAAATAGTCATTGAAATGAATGTAAGTTACAAATAACATTCATCACACAAAATGCCCCCCGTTCTGATGCAGCAACTGTTTCCCGAGGTCCCCTCGTATGTTCGTTCTTACACTCGTCCTGGTATCGATGGTCATTCTGGCCGGCCTTGGGATCCTGACAATGAATAAAGATCTTCGGGCTCAAAAAAAATGCCATGCCGAGCTACACGATCGCTATTCGATGCTCTGGGAAGACTATACCCGTCGGGGACAGCGCATCATGCTTTACGAAGCGGGGATGTCCAAAGATGAAGTCGATGAACTGGATCGTAATGTAAAAAAACGCATTGAAAAGTTTGCAGAAAATGAAAATACAAGTGATAGATAAGTCACCTTGCTTCATCGAAAAATCTTGCAGCCTGCGACCTCTCGATCATTGTCATCATGCTTCAGTATCCCTGACAAACGACATCCCCGGCAAAGGCTGGATTGCCTTCCAGGCGCAAAGTGCCAGGCTTAAGCCATCCACAATAAAAGGAGATTAGAATGGCTACGATATACACCTTAACGTTGGCTCCCTCTCTCGACAGCGCAACGCAGACGTCACACATCTATCCGGAAGGTAAGCTGCGCTGCACCGCGCCGGTATTTGAGCCCGGTGGAGGGGGGATCAATGTCGCCCGGGCGATCACCTATCTTGGGGGTACCGCGACAGCCATTTTCCCTGCCGGTGGAGCCACGGGTGAACACCTGAAAGCCTTGCTCATCGATGAACAGGTGCCGACACAGTCTGTCAGCACCCAGGACTGGACGCGGCAAAACCTGCATGTCCATGTTGAAACAAGCGGCGAACAATATCGCTTTGTGATGCCGGGGGCGACGCTCGGCGCCGGTGAATTCCAGCAACTCGAAGAGAAAGTGCTGGCTATCGATAGTGGTGCATTACTGGTTATCAGCGGCAGCCTGCCGCCCGGCATTGACGTAGCAAAACTCTCGCAACTGGTCCAGGCCGCCCAGCAGAAAGGTCTCCGCTGTATTATCGATAGTTCGGGAGATGCCCTCGCGGCCGCACTGAAAACAGGCAATATTGAGCTGGTGAAACCCAACCAGAAAGAGCTCAGCGCCCTGGTGGGGAGTGAATTAACCCAGCCCGGTGACGTGCAAAAAGCGGCGCAGGATATCGTCAACCAGGGTATGGCCCACCGGGTAGTGGTTTCACTTGGCCCTCAGGGCGCGCTTGCCGTCGATGCGAAACAGTGCGTGCAGGTCGTACCTCCGCCGATCAAAAGCCAAAGCACCGTGGGTGCTGGCGACAGTGTGGTCGGCGCAATGACCTTAAAACTGGCAGAAGGCGCCTCTCTGGAAGAGATGGTTCGCTTCGGTGTAGCCGCCGGGAGTGCCGCCACCATTAACCAGGGTACCCGCCTGTGCTCCCGTGAAGACACGGATAAAATCTATCATTATCTGTGCCAGGCCTGATGCTCTCTGCCTCACCTTTCAGGTGAGGGTTATCCCGGGGCCGTAGTCGACAAATCCGTCTCACGGACTATGCTAAAAAAACTCAGGATAACAATGGGGTGAATTATGGCCAGCGGTGAGATCTTACGCTACGTGGTCACAGTAGACTTCCACGAGCAAAGCCTGACGGAAATTAACGAGCTGAACAACCAGTTTACCCGCGCGGGTTTTCTGCTGACGCTAACCGATGATGAAGGCAAAGTGCACGATCTGGGCACCAACACCTTTGCTTTTATTTCGGTACTGAGCGAACAAGAGGTTGAAGCGCTGGCCACAAGTCTGGCTGACGCGGTGATCGTTGACACGCCTGAAATTCACATTAGCAGTTGGGAGGCCTGGCAAAAAGAGCATCAATAAGTGCCATCTCACGCATTGCGGTTCGCAGCTGTGCGTTAGTTCGTATTTTTTCATGGTTGTAGTGCGCTAACCTAATGATCTGGCTGATAACATGGGAGACATATCATGTGGCAAGCAATTAGTCGTCTGTTAAGCGAGCAACTTGGCGAAGGTGAGATCGAACAGCGTGACGAATTGTCAGGTGGCGAGATCCACGCTGCATGGCATCTGCGTTATGGTGAGCGGGACTTATTCGTAAAATGCGATGAACGCGAACTTCTCCCCATTTTCACGGCGGAAGCCGATCAACTGGAGCTACTTTCCCGCAGTAATACCGTGCGCGTACCTAAGGTATGGGCCGTCGGTAGCGACCGCGACTACAGCTTTCTGGTAATGGAATACCTTCCGGTCCGCCCACTGGATGCGCATAACGCTTTTTTACTCGGGCAACAGCTTGCCCGCCTGCATGCGTGGAGTGACCAGCCGCAGTTTGGTCTCGATTTCGACAACGATCTCTCAACCACACCGCAGCCAAATGCCTGGCAGCGACGCTGGTCTACCTTTTTCGCCGAACAGCGTATTGGCTGGCAACTGGAACTGGCTGCCGAAAAAGGTCTCGAGTTTGGCAATATCGACGCCATTGTCGAACATATTCAGCAACGGCTTTCTTCCCATCAACCCCAGCCTTCACTCCTGCACGGGGATTTATGGTCATCGAATTGCGCACTCGGCCCTGATGGTCCTTATATCTATGATCCCGCCTGTTACTGGGGAGACAGAGAGTGCGATCTGGCGATGCTGCCGCTCTACCCGGAACAGCCGCCGCAGATTTACGATGGTTACCAGTCAGTCAGCCCGTTACCCGGCGATTTTCTCGACCGTCAGCCAGTCTACCAGCTCTACACCTTGCTCAATCGGGCAATTCTGTTTGGCGGGCAACATCTGGTGACGGCGCAAAAGGCGCTGGAGCGGGTGCTTGCCGCCTGATCTGTTTGCAAAACAGCAGGATAATCGAGGCCACCCGCATGAAGTGAACCCCGAAAGTTGGACATCCAACGATTAGGGGTTTTGCGTTTCAATGGGCAGAAAAAAATACTCATCTGAATTCAAGCAGCAAGTTGTTCTCCACTATCTGAACAGTGGTGATGGTGCAAAGAAAACAGCCAGGTTCTTCGGCGTCGATCACGGAGCGGTCAGACGCTGGACTGAACACTGGAAAGTGAATGGTGTGGACGGTTTTAGCATCCCTACCAGAGCTTACTCTGCTGAGTTTAAAGAGTCTGTTGTGCTCTGGATGCATCAACACAGCAAGTCATCCCGGAAAGCTGCGGCGGAGTTTTTTATCGCAACCGCTTATACTGTCAGCAAGTGGGAACGCCTTTACCGTGAAGGCGGTGTTATTGCCCTACAAAATAAACCCAGAGGACGTCCGGTGAAGTCAGGGAAGAGCGAAACGTCAGATAAAAAACTTAATAATCCCCCTCCAGCGTTCCAGAGCGTTGAAGAAGAGCTTGAATACTTGCGAGCGGAAAATGCCTACTTAAAAAAGCTTCAAGCCTTGATCCGGGAAAAGCAGAAGACAAAGCAAAAATAATTACCGAATTGAGGCAAAACCATAACCTGAGAATGCTGCTTCATATAGCAGGATTGCCTCGTAGCACGTACTACTGGCACGTTAAGGCAGAAGACTGTGGAGAGCGCTATAAGGGCGAACAGCAAAGAATAGCCGCACTGTTTCATTATCATAAAGGACGATATGGTTACCGCCGCATTACCCTGGCGTTGCGCAATGAAGGCTACGGAATAAATCATAAAACAGTACGAAAACTGATGCGTAAGATGGGGCTGGCCTCATGCCTGAGAAGCAAAAAGTATCAGTCATACAAAGGTACCTACGGTAAAGTCGCGCAAAGGAAACTGTCTGGACAATGCAGTGATAGAAAATTTTTTTGGCCTGTTGAAGACAGAATGTTGGTACCACGAAGAGTATGAAAATACGGACCATCTACGAAAAGCGGTGGAAGAGTACATCCACTACTACAACAACGAACGAATCAAGCTAAAACTAAACGGCCTGAGTCCGGTACAATACCGAACTCAGGCCATGTCAGCCGCCAGTTAAAAAAGTGTCCAATATGTGGGGTTCACTTCAAGCCCGGTGGCCTTTTGATTACAGGAAGCCGAGCAGCGAGAAGAAAAAGTAACCCGCAACGATGATGATTACCGGCAGCACATACAGTGGGAAAATTTGCAGAAAGATGGTGTGGTGAGGCACGATGATCCGCCCCTCAATCTGTTCGCGCGACAAGCCTTCCGCACCTTTCGCTTTCTCAAGGATCAACTGATCCTCGACCCCTTCGCGCAGGAAACGGGTCTGGCGCCCCATTCTGGCGCCGGAGGCCTGTAGCGCAAGGCCAACAAAGATCAGCACATAAATCAGCCAGAACATAATGTTCAGTTGCTGGTGAAAGTCCGGTGCTGGCGAGTTAAACCAGAACAGATTAAGAAAAGGCGTATTGAAACGCATCATCTCAATGATTACATGTGCGAAATCCAGCATAACGGCATCAATGCCTGCCTTTTTTTCGCTATGGTCATACATAAATTTCAACACAGAAATAATGGTTGAAATCACTGATGGGATAAAAATCACCCATCCCAGAACACGTTTCAGTACTGCAACGCGTCCAGCTTGTTGATACGTCATGGATTCCCCTTGTCAGACGTTCTCTTTCGCGCCTAAGTCTACCTGTTCAGATTCATTTTCGCCTGATCTTTAAAGGCGGTATGATGGCATCTTAGCCATAATGCGTATTTTCCCTGCAATTCAATGCTAAATAGAGAGGTGTTAATGTCTGCCCCGCGCCAAATCCTTGCAGCCATTTTCGATATGGATGGATTAATTATGGACTCAGAGCCGCTCTGGGATCGTGCCGAACTTGAGGTGATTGCGAGCCTGGGCGTCGATATTTCCCGCCGCGATGAGTTGCCGGACTTGCTGGGTCTGCGCATCGATGTGGTGGTCGGGCAGTGGTTTGCCCAGCAGCCGTGGAATGGCCCGAGCTGTGAAGAGGTCACCTCACGCATTATCTGTATTAGTCGCGACTTGATCTGACACTTGACCTTGAAAGGTTGAGAGTTACCGGTTTTGATATGGGTGTCGAA
>NZ_CBFFRJ010000207.1:0-5035 GCF_965644225.1 Phytobacter sp. V91
TGCAGCCCCAGCCTGCCGTTCACGATGGTCTGCCAGGCATCAATGCGCGGACGGTCGGCGCGGTCGTAATACGGCTGGAGACGCCTGCCGGTCAGCAGCTCCGTGTTCGGGATCAGGAAGTTCAGCTCCAGCCGCCCCTTATCCTGATGCTCAACCCACAGCACGCTGTACTGGTCTTTATCGAGTCCGGGCATCAGAACCCGCTCGAAGCTCGCCATCAGCTTTTCACGCTGACCGGGCGGTAAATCCTTTTCGGCAAAGGACAGGACGCCAGAGGTGTACTTTTTGGCGTAGGGCGAGGCGTCGATAAGCTCCCGGACTTCTTCCGGCTTCCCCTGCAGGACGCTGGCGCCGTCGCGCTGGCGGTCTTTACCCAACAGATAATCCACCGGACCGGCACCGCCGCCACGCCCTCGAGGGTGAAACTTAACAATCATCGTCAGCCCCCTTTTCCAGCACGGCGTGCCGCAGCCGCTCGAGTCCGGCATCGATGGCCATCAGTGCGGCGACTACCTGCACTCGGTCGTGTCCGGAGCTGACACCGCTGTTAACCTGCCGGGCAATCTGGTTAAGGTTATTGCCCATGCCGGCAAGCTGACGAAGCAGAACCGGCGAGATAGACGGAAGTTTGCCGGCGCGGGCGGGCTTTTCGTCCAGGCACGTCTGGCGCATCCAGGCCGCGAGTTGCTTACTGTCGCAGCGCTCGAGCAGACGCCGGTGCTCATCTTCCGTTACCCACATGGTGAGCATTTTGCTGCGTTTGTCTGCCAATCCGGCCTCCTGATAACGCCGGGACGGGCGGGAAATTCTTTCCCGGACGGCGCGGTGTTGGACAAGCCGCAGGCGCGTCAGTGGTTTTAGCGGGTTTCGGGGCGCAGCCCTGAACCAGTCACGTAGCGCTAGCGGGGTGTATACTGGCTTACGATGGTAAATCGAAGTGGTGATTCAGGAAAGCGCTTCATGTGGCAGGGGAAAAATGCGGCTGCGGGGCGTAAGTGCGAAATGCCGGTGTCGTTGAAATGACGCCTCCTCGCTCACTCGGTCGCTACGCTCCTGTCGTAAGACTGCGGCGGGCGTTACCAGCTCAAGAATGACGAGATAAAGAGGTGACGCTCAAATCAGGAAGGGCCAGAGAAAGGATGCGGCGTTGCCGTTTTTCCATAGGCTCCGCCCCCCTGACAAGCATCACGAAATCTGACGCTCAAATCAGTGGCGGCGAAACCCGACAGGACTATAAAGATCCCAGGCGTTTCCCCCTGGTAGCTCCCTCGTGCGCTCTCCTGTTCCTGCCTTTCGGTTTACCGGTGTCATTCCGCTGTTATGGCCGCGTTTGTCTCATTCCACGCCTGACACTCAGTTCCGGGTAGGCAGTTCGCTCCAAGCTGGACTGTATGCACGAACCCCCCGTTCAGTCCGACTACCACGCCAGTTCCGGTAACTATCGACTTGAGTCCAATCCGGAAAGACACGACGAATCGCCAGTGGCGGTAGCCATTGGTAAGAAGGTGTACAAGAAGATTACTAGTGCAGAGTTCTTGAAGTCTGGGCCAAATTACGGCTAAACTGGAAGGACTAATTTGGTGGCAGCGGTCTTGTACACCCTGTTACCACGGTTCATAAACTTGCCGGTTTAATGAACCTTCGAAAAACCACCTTGCCGGGTGGTTTTTTCGTATCTAACGATACAACTAGTTATATCGTATGGCAACATGAAGCTCCCTAATAGCCTTAAGCTAACGTAAAAAACGCACACCTCGTTCGTTTTTTCTTTAAGCAAAGAAGGCTAAATAAACTCATCCCAATTAAGCTCTTCCCTAGCCTTTTTTAGTGTTGAAACCGATGGCGTCCTATATAGATTCCAATGTGTAGCCCACACCCTGCTTTGCTCTTTTTCTAATGATGAATTTGATGGAACCATCCCTTCCCATCCTGGATGGTTGGTATTTTTAGCAACAACAATACAACTTAAAGGAGGAAGTTTGTTATATAGGCAGTACAATGAAACTGTACCTAACGCCTCAGCTAAAGTGCGCCCAGCTTGCGCTGAATAACCTATAAGGTTAGCAAGCTCACCATATGTTATGGTTTTATTTTTATTGAACAAACACCATGAAGTTAAGGCAATCCATACAAAATGAGCCTGCTCTTCCCTTCTTGATCCAACCTCTTTGAACGCTTTTATTTTTGGAATATCCATAGTTACCTCCCCGCTATAGCTTTTGCTAGGACTTGCACGGCACAACCCACCAAGTTGTAAGCTTAATACCAAGTGGTGCCGTTACTAGCCAATAGGTACTAAAATAACAATTAGCCAGCATATCCACAGGTAATATACATACAACTCGTCATAAATGAAACATTTAGTAAGAAAAATAACAAATTTAGGGTGTTCGGGATGTCCTAACAACAGGATTTCCCGAACACCCCAAATTTATTAGCTAAAGCAAGGGGTTTTAACATAACATCTCTGTTGCGAATCACGGTTATCGCCGCAGCATCTGCCGCAGCCGCTTCTGTTGCCAGCGGCTGATCAGCCCGCGAAAAAAGAATGTCCTCATGCCACGAATAACCAGCAGCGCACACCAGATCCCCGTAACCCACAATGACCATACGCTGGCCGGGGCCGTAAAGTGGTTAAGAACAAGCAACAGCGCGCAGACGACGACAGCCGTAATTACTGATCGGTAAAAACGGCCTTCCTCAGCTATTTTTCTCTTCGCTTCGGCAATTTTCTGGTCAAGAGCGTCATCGCCATGCGCATCAGGGCCGGAAAGATCCGCCACGCTCACCTCAAATACAGCAGCCAGGGCACTCAGTGTTTCTAGGCTTGGCTGATCGCCGTTCTCGATACGCTGAACCGTGCGCACGCTCATCCCGGACAGTTCAGCAAGCTGCTCCTGGGACCAGGCACGCGCAAGACGCAGCGACCTGAATTTGTTGGTATCACTCATTTCCTGTCTCCGAATGGAAGATGGTCAGCACACAGTGTTGACCGCGTAATCCTGCGCGACCACGATCTTAACCCGACAGTAACGTGACAGCGGTCTGACATGCCGCATTGAGGTCTTTGAAACCGTAACTTCAGGAGCATGTACGGTCAGATTTAACATAAGAGTTCTTGTCCGAACCGCCTGAGAAGCACTCAGCACAACTTTACGTCCTGAGCCGTGAAAAGATACCTATCACCCCACTAAAACGCCCCGGAATCGCGCCGGTGAGTTTTGCGCGCGTGCATGGTTATGCATGGCAGTGACTGTGGTAAAATTTCGGGCATTATTTGTCACCAGATGGCTAAAACTTCATGTCCCGTAATCCAAAAAATGGCGGCAGACCAAATCAAAAACCGCGTAATATCCAGGAACTCGTCAGCACCCTGAGCGAAAGCGAACTACGCGCACTGAATCAGTGTATTGTCCAACGTCTCCGGACCCTGCAACAACAACGTGCACAGCAGAATATGACGCAATTCCGGCTGGGTGACGTGGTACGCTTCACCGGTAATGACCAGAAAGAAGTCACAGGAATCATCATCCGTCTCAACAAAAAAACAGTATCAGTACACTCCGAGACAGGTGGGCGATGGACGGTATCGCCGCATTTTCTGACCTTAATAAAACGACAGGCAACCGGCGAGGAAGTAAGGCAGGAAACGTCACTTATCGTTGATATTCCTGTCACGCTTAACAAGCTGACACACTGAAAATAAAGAAATGAAGCGTAAGCGTCAGTCTTCCTGTGGTGTGATTGCTTCCATGATCATATCCATCGAAAACCCCCGACTTTGCAGGAACCGCATCTGACGCCCTTTTTCTCTGGCATCGGAAGGATAATCGTCCCCAAATTTTTTAATCCGGCAGTCTGATGCCATCTGAAACCAGTCCACATCACAGTCTTTAATTGTCTTTTCAGTCACCTCCTGATCGATACCTTTCTGTCTAAGCTCCTGCCTGATACGGGTCGGACCATACTGTTTTCGCAAAAAACGGGACACCATATTTTCAGCAATACGCTGATCGTTCAGATAGTCGCTGTCACGAAGACGGACAATGACAGTTTCCACAGTCATCCCGTCATCTGTCATATGGTGTAAAGCCCTGCGCATTTCGCCGTTGCTGTAGTCCTTACGTGCAAGAAGAGAGACTGCGTGTTCGTAAAGTTCATCCGGCTTCATTGAAGCTCCTTCGTTTTCTGTTCAGCCATATAACAACGTTTAACCCAGAGACGGGCCATTGTAAGTTTTCTGACGCTGCAACCGTTCCCGCTCCAGCACTTTCTGGTGCTGCGCCGCACGCTCGTGCTCCCTGTATGCTTCAATAGCGTTCAGCCTCACGACAACCGGCGAAGCTGCTCGCTCAAACTCTGCACCTGCCTGCTCAAGCCCGTGACGCGCTCGCTCAGCGCCGCGTTCTCCCGTTGCATAAGACCAGACATCGTCCGCCATTCCGCGAAGGCGTTCTCCCACTCGTCCAGCCTTTTCGAGTAGTCCTGCTGTAGCTGCTCTAATGCGCTCAGCAACTGTTTTTCCAGCTCCGTCATGCAGCTCTACTCCTGCACCAGTCTGATGCCATTCTTCCTGCCGTTGTCGAACGTCCAGTTCGTGTCCGCTTTCACGCCTTCCGGCAGCACCAGAAAACGCCCCTGATTGTCTTCCTGATACCTCACGCCCCACGTCCGCGCGTTCAACTTCTCCAGAGCGTCCTTCTGCTCCCGGATGCTCGTGTAATTGTCGAGCATCTGCTGCCCCTGCCACCACAGAATGCCCGCGCTCGAGGCTATCAGCATCCCTTTCGTGCGCTGCCTCATGGCTGAGGACAGCTTCCGGTCGTGGTCGAGGATGGCGGCGCTGATTCTCTTCTCGCTTTCGCTCAGTTCCGCTCTGACAGACTTCTCGTGCTCGCTGAATGCGGCTTTCAGCATCTCGCCGGTAGTCTGCTGCTGCGCTTTCGATTTCTGCTCTAAGTCCTTCGCCAGCGTTAAAAGACTGTTCATAGATGGCTCCCTTCAGTCGGATGTTTCGCCCCCCGTCCGGGTCGGC
>NZ_CBFFRJ010000208.1:0-5035 GCF_965644225.1 Phytobacter sp. V91
ATACAGCTCAGCTAAGGTAAGGCTAATACAGATAAGGACTCCACTGAACCCCACCGATTAAATCGCACCTTCCCTAGCCTCCCTAGTAAGCAGAACATTCTTTTCGAGTGAAAATTCTTTTATTGAAAAATTATATGAAGATATTCACAGCATTATAGAGCGCCTCGAAAAAAGCAGTGATAAATATTACTGTGATGACGAGGACAAAATAACCAATGCTATAGTTCTTACCTTATGTGAACTAGGATATGATGCAACCGAACAAACCAAGCAGAATGGTTCTGTAGATATCACTGTCAAGCCTAAAGACAACTCATTCACATGGATTGGAGAGGCTAAAATAGGTTATGCAAATACCAAAATATTTGAAGGGTTATTACAACTATTATCTAGATATATTAAGAGAGATAAGAACGCAGGTCTTCTTATATATTTTCAAAATAAGAAATCGCACACATTATTCAATGCCTGGTTAAAATATCTATACCATCAGGAATGGATAAATTATTGCGTTAAACAGGGGATTTTAGATGAAGTCACTCCATTGATCGGTCACTTACAAAAGCAAGATTTTAAAAAAAATGACAATTATTTCCATGACTTATCTGTAATCAAACCCTGTGGTAAACCAGTAGAAATTAGAATGTTTTATGCAGATTTAAACCATAACCCAGTGGACAAAAGTGGAGTTAAAAATCAATCTTTAAAATTAGGTCAAGCGAAAAATACCCTTAGAGGCTATTGCCAGAAATGGGATGATAAAGATTTCAGCACATCCGACTTAACTAGTTTATTTGAAAGCCTCAAACTTTTTATTGATTTTGATTAAACCAACTAGCAATAGCAGGAAAATAGCTTGCAAATAATAAATTAATGTTTTTGCAACACCCCTCATCTAATTACAATACTTGTCGAGTACTATTTCCACCGACATCAATCAATCATCCCTCTATAGTTTTTATTTTTTTGCCACCATAAAATTACAAAATGACCTTTCGGATGCATTTTTCAAGGCATACATTAACATTAAGTAGCGCCATATGTAAGTATCCAGTGACCTCCCCTAAATAACTGTTCTAAATATTAGATCACATAAAGGGAACTCAGCCCGGATTGTGCGCTCTGATCAATCGCCAAACATCACAAACCAACAACCGGACTGAGCGATGCCGATCATAGCACCAATACCCCGTACTGAACGACGCCTGATGCAGAAAACAATCCACAGAACACACGACAAGAACCATGCCCGCAGACTGACCGCCATGCTGATGCTGCATCGGGCCGCTGCGTCAGCGACGTTGCCAGAACCCTCTGCTGCGCCCGTTCATCTGTGGGGCGCTGGATTAACTGGTTTACCCTGTATGGTGCGGAAGGCCTGAAATCCCTGCCTCCGGGTCGTGAGCGTCGCTGGCCGTTTGAACAGATTTGCTTATTGTTACGTCAGCTCGTAAAACGTTCTCCTGATAACTTCGGATACCAGCGCTCACGCTGGAGTACGGAACTTCTGGCAATAAAAATCAACGAGATAACAGGCTGTCAGTTACATGCTTCAACGGTTGGCCGCTGGTTACCTTGCGCAGAGCTGGTATGGTGCAGGGCCGCTCCCACACTGCATATCCGTGATCCACATAAAGATGAGAAGATGGCGGCAATCAATGGAGCGCTGGAAAAATGTAGTGCGGATAAACCCGTGTTTTACGAAAACCATCAGCTCATTCCCCGGAGGTAAACATGGGCAGTCAAAAGTGTAGCGGTATTCGGATCAGTTATTTAGGATTAGATACAACTGTCAGTTAGTAATATCAGTATGTTGACTTGAAAAAACCATACTGGCTGCTTTTGTATAACTATGGAAAAATGGAGAGTGGAATATCAGGGCAACGGAGGGATGTTTATGTTGGCTTTTCATAACTGGCTGTCTGGGATCGCAGGCGGAAATAATTTTGTCTACATCAAACGGCTGTCCGCCAATGATACTGGAGCAACTGGCGGTCATCAGGTCGGGCTTTATATCCCTTCAGGCATTGTTGAAAAGTTGCTTCCATCCATCAACCATACACATGAGCTGAACCCTTCAACCTATCTCACTGCGCATGTTTTCTCACACCAGTGTCCTGATAGTGAGGCACGGGCCATCTATTACAACAACCGTTTTTTTGGCGGGACCCGGAATGAAAAGCGTATCACACGCTGGGGAAGAGGCAGCCCACTGCAGGATCCTGAAAATACTGGAGCCCTGACGATCTTGGCCTTTAAGCTCGATGAACAGAGAGGCGATTGTTCGTCTGTGGAAATCTGGGTCTGCGTCAGCCCTGATGAAGAGGATATTATCGAGTCCGCTATCGGTGAAATTATTCCCGGAACGCTGATATCCGGACCTGCAGGAGAAATTCTCGGAGGTCTATCTCTTCAGAATGCACCTGTGAATCACAAATATGCTATCCCTGAAGACTGGAAAAGGCGTTTTCCGACAGGAAGTGAAATAATTCAGTATGCCGCTGACCATTACGTGAAAAACGCCGACGATCCGGATGAACAGCTTATTGACCGTCGGCGAGTCGAGTACGATATCTTTTTGCTGATTGAGGAATTACATGTACTGGACATCATCCGAAAGGGATTTGGTTCTGTGGATGAGTTTATTGCGCTGGCCAACTCTGTCAGTAATCGTCGTAAATCCAGGGCAGGAAAGTCATTAGAACTGCATCTTGAACACCTTTTCGTTGAGCATGGTCTGCGGCACTTCGCTACGCAGGCAGTCACTGAAGGTAATAAAAAGCCTGACTTTTTGTTTCCGTCTGCAGAGGCTTACCATGATGTAGAGTTTCCTGAAGAAAATCTGCGTATGCTAGCCGTGAAGACAACCTGTAAAGACCGCTGGCGCCAGATACTGAACGAAGCAGATAAAATCTCGCAAGTGCACCTGTTTACGCTACAGGAAGGGGTTTCTCAGACTCAATATAGAGAAATGCAGGATGCAGGGGTCAGGCTGGTTGTGCCATCGTCGTTACACAAAAAATATCCAGAAGCGGTTAGAGAAGAATTGATGACGTTGGGAGCGTTTATTGCGGAACTTACTGGGCTCTATGCAGAGCTGACGTAGGCACTACCTGGCATGAACATGCAACAACATGCCAGGTAGTGGTAGTTAAACCTTTTTAGCATCGACAGAAACAGCTTTCAGGATGTAAGGTTCCAGCAGTCTAGCAACAGCTTCAAACACCGGTACCACCACGGAGTTACCGAACTGCCGGTATGACTGCGTGTCGGAAACCGGAATACGGAAGGGTTTACCGTCTGGCTTTTCAAAGCCCATCAAGCGTGCGCACTCACGAGGGGTGAGCCTGCGCGGACGACGAGCCTGGTTTTCTTCATTTAGAAAGTCGGCTTCACCTGCGGCCATATCCCAGCCACGATCTACCAGAATTTCGGATCCGTCTTTGTGATAGCGGGCAGAAAGCGTACGGGCAACACTTTCCTTATTTTCAGGATTAACGAGGCCAAAACCGAAGCCATTCCCTTTAGCCGCATGCTTTTTTGCATAGTTGTAGAGATATTCCCAGAGTTTGGGCGTCAGGATATATTTACTGTCAACGACTGGTTCCAGAAGCTCTCGAAATAACGGTCGTCGATCCGGATAAAAACGACTCACGTCGCGCAGGGTAAAGCCATTGTGAATATTCAAGTCGCGGCGGAAACCGACCAGAACGATACGTTCACGGTGCTGGGGCAGGAAATGTTTTCCATCGATGACCTTAGGATCGCTTTTTCCCACATCAGCCGCATCCGCAACTTCATAGCCCAGCTCGTCGAGCGTCTCCATGATTACTTTAAAGGTTTTACCTTTGTCATGACTCTTAAGATTTTTCACGTTTTCCAGCACAAAGATGGCTGGCTTTTTGGCCCTGATAATACGTGCCACATCAAAGAAAAGCGTTCCCTGTGCCTCACATTCAAAACCATGCGCACGGCCAAGTGAGTTTTTTTTGCTCACGCCAGCAAGGCTGAACGGCTGGCAGGGAAAACCTGCCAGAAGCACATCATGATCCGGCACATGCTCATCAATGAAGGCATAGGCGTCGGTTTCCGACACTTCAGGTTTGTCACTGAGAGTGACTTCCCGGATATCTAGATTGAATTTGTGTGCGTGTTCATCATTAAACCAGTTGGCTTTATAGGTGCGCACAGCTTCTTTATTCCATTCGCTGGTAAATACGCACTGACCACCGATAGCCTCAAAACCATTTCTAATACCACCAATGCCAGCAAACAGGTCAATGAAGCGGAACGCATAGTCTGGATGATGTACAGACGGTTCCGGCAGCATTTTACGAAGAAGCTCTACTTCTGCTGAAGTCAGCGACTTAGGGGGACATTTGCCATTAATCCAGCGGTTAATTGTTTCCCGAGTCCAATCATTTTTGCCAACTTTCCTCAATAACTCAGCCACGTACTTCTGGTCATAGATTTCCAGTACCTGCTCAATCAGTTTCTTATCATTTTTCTGTCGCTGTTTTTCTTCTGCTTCTGCTTTCTCAAGCAAATCCTGCGCCAGTAATTCAAATTCAGACATATCACCTCCATTGGGTCTTATAGGTGAAACTCTATCACTCATTTGACCCAGAGGAAATATTTTTGTCTGGATATTTAAACAGTGCTTGTTGTTAATCGTTGTCAATTCCTGAAAGCGCTACGCATAAGGCAAACAGCCTACTATAGCGATATGGTGCAGATGATGGTGTTAAATCACGATTCTGTATGTGCAAACTATGAGCGTTGCGTGTCTTACTCAGGATGGTATTGCAAAGACGGCAGATCGTCGTGAGATGTATATACCGTTCTGGCACCAATCAGACGGCCATTACCGTCGAGAGCGATAAAGGGCATTCCAAAGATGGTAGATCCGTGCATGCAGGGTAAGCCTTACATGAAGAGGCGGTACCCAGTGCATTAACATTTAAGGAAGGTGCGATTTAATCGTCAGTTATGAGAACATAAGGCTTTCTTTGCCATAGATTTTTCACGATGCCCG
>NZ_CBFFRJ010000209.1:0-3186 GCF_965644225.1 Phytobacter sp. V91
GGAGACCCCACACTACCATCGGCGCTACGGCGTTTCACTTCTGAGTTCGGCATGGGGTCAGGTGGGACCACCGCGCTGTTGCCGCCAGGCAAATTCTGTTATTAACCCGCCTTACGCCGGTTAATTTAATCTGGTTCAAGCTGATATTGATGTCTGTCTCTTCGCCAAAACACCTTCGGCGTTGTAAGGTTAAGCCTCACGGTTCATTAGTATCGGTTAGCTCAACGTATCGCTACGCTTACACACCCGACCTATCAACGTCGTAGTCTTCAACGTTCCTTCAGGACTCTCAAGGAGTCAGGGAGAACTCATCTCGGGGCAAGTTTCGTGCTTAGATGCTTTCAGCACTTATCTTTTCCGCATTTAGCTACCGGGCAATGCCATTGGCATGACAACCCGAACACCAGTGATGCGTCCACTCCGGTCCTCTCGTACTAGGAGCAGCCCCCCTCAATTCTCCAGCGCCCACGGCAGATAGGGACCGAACTGTCTCACGACGTTCTAAACCCAGCTCGCGTACCACTTTAAACGGCGAACAGCCGTACCCTTGGGACCTACTTCAGCCCCAGGATGTGATGAGCCGACATCGAGGTGCCAAACACCGCCGTCGATATGAACTCTTGGGCGGTATCAGCCTGTTATCCCCGGAGTACCTTTTATCCGTTGAGCGATGGCCCTTCCATTCAGAACCACCGGATCACTATGACCTGCTTTCGCACCTGCTCGAGCCGTCACTCTCGCAGTCAAGCTAGCTTATGCCATTGCACTAACCTCCTGATGTCCGACCAGGATTAGCTAACCTTCGTGCTCCTCCGTTACACTTTAGGAGGAGACCGCCCCAGTCAAACTACCCACCAGACACTGTCCGCAACCCGGATTACGGGTCTACGTTAGAACACCAGCCATTAAAGGGTGGTATTTCAAGGTTGGCTCCATGCAGACTGGCGTCCACACTTCAAAGCCTCCCACCTATCCTACACATCAAGGACCAGTGTTCAGTGTCAAGCTATAGTAAAGGTTCACGGGGTCTTTCCGTCTTGCCGCGGGTACACTGCATCTTCACAGCGAGTTCAATTTCACTGAGTCTCGGGTGGAGACAGCCTGGCCATCATTACGCCATTCGTGCAGGTCGGAACTTACCCGACAAGGAATTTCGCTACCTTAGGACCGTTATAGTTACGGCCGCCGTTTACCGGGGCTTCGATCAAGAGCTTCTCCGCGAGGATAACCCCATCAATTAACCTTCCGGCACCGGGCAGGCGTCACACCGTATACGTCCACTTTCGTGTTTGCACAGTGCTGTGTTTTTAATAAACAGTTGCAGCCAGCTGGTATCTTCGACTGACTTCAGCTCCACGAGCAAGTCGCTTCACTTACCATCAGCGTGCCTTCTCCCGAAGTTACGGCACCATTTTGCCTAGTTCCTTCACCCGAGTTCTCTCAAGCGCCTTGGTATTCTCTACCTGACCACCTGTGTCGGTTTGGGGTACGATTTTGTGTTACCTGATGCTTAGAGGCTTTTCCTGGAAGCAGGGCATTTGTTACTTCAGCACCGTAGTGCCTCGTCATCACACCTCAGCGTTAATAAGAGTCCGGATTTACCTAAACTCTCCGCCTACATGCTTAAACCGGGACAACCGTCGCCCGGCTAACATAGCCTTCTCCGTCCCCCCTTCGCAGTAACACCAAGTACAGGAATATTAACCTGTTTCCCATCGACTACGCCTTTCGGCCTCGCCTTAGGGGTCGACTCACCCTGCCCCGATTAACGTTGGACAGGAACCCTTGGTCTTCCGGCGTGCGGGCTTTTCACCCGCATTATCGTTACTTATGTCAGCATTCGCACTTCTGATACCTCCAGCAACCCTCACAGGCCACCTTCAACGGCTTACAGAACGCTCCCCTACCCAACAACACATAGTGTCGCTGCCGCAGCTTCGGTGCATGGTTTAGCCCCGTTACATCTTCCGCGCAGGCCGACTCGACCAGTGAGCTATTACGCTTTCTTTAAATGATGGCTGCTTCTAAGCCAACATCCTGGCTGTCTGTGCCTTCCCACATCGTTTCCCACTTAACCATGACTTTGGGACCTTAGCTGGCGGTCTGGGTTGTTTCCCTCTTCACGACGGACGTTAGCACCCGCCGTGTGTCTCCCGTGATAACATTCTTCGGTATTCGTAGTTTGCATCGGGTTGGTAAGTCGGGATGACCCCCTAGCCGAAACAGTGCTCTACCCCCGAAGATGAGTTCACGAGGCGCTACCTAAATAGCTTTCGGGGAGAACCAGCTATCTCCCGGTTTGATTGGCCTTTCACCCCCAGCCACAAGTCATCCGCTAATTTTTCAACATTAGTCGGTTCGGTCCTCCAGTTAGTGTTACCCAACCTTCAACCTGCCCATGGCTAGATCACCGGGTTTCGGGTCTATACCCTGCAACTTAACGCCCAGTTAAGACTCGGTTTCCCTGCGGCTCCCCTATTCGGTTAACCTTGCTACAGAATATAAGTCGCTGACCCATTATACAAAAGGTACGCAGTCACACCACGAAGGTGCTCCCACTGCTTGTACGTACACGGTTTCAGGTTCTTTTTCACTCCCCTCGCCGGGGTTCTTTTCGCCTTTCCCTCACGGTACTGGTTCACTATCGGTCAGTCAGGAGTATTTAGCCTTGGAGGATGGTCCCCCCATATTCAGACAGGATACCACGTGTCCCGCCCTACTCTTCGAGTTCACAACGTGTGCATTTTTGTGTACGGGGCTATCACCCTGTATCGCCGGACTTTCCAGACCGTTCCACTAACACGCGCGCTGATTCAGACTCTGGGCTCCTCCCCGTTCGCTCGCCGCTACTGGGGGAATCTCGGTTGATTTCTTTTCCTCGGGGTACTTAGATGTTTCAGTTCCCCCGGTTCGCCTCATGCCACTATGTATTCATGACATGATAGTGTGTCGAAACACACTGGGTTTCCCCATTCGGGTATCGCCGGGTCAAAGGTTCATATCACCTCGCCGACGCTTATCGCAGATTAGCACGCCCTTCATCGCCTCTGACTGCCAGGGCATCCACCGTGTACGCTTAGTCGCTTAACCTCACAACCCGAAGATGTTTCGTAAAACACTTCAGTGTTGCGAAAATTTGAGAGACTCGAACACACCGCTTTTCATTTCTTATTACGGAGAAATGAA
>NZ_CBFFRJ010000209.1:3283-5020 GCF_965644225.1 Phytobacter sp. V91
AATTTTCATCAGACAATCTGTGTGAGCACTACAAAGGCAGGTTCTTTAAGGTAAGGAGGTGATCCAACCGCAGGTTCCCCTACGGTTACCTTGTTACGACTTCACCCCAGTCATGAATCACAAAGTGGTAAGCGCCCTCCCGAAGGTTAAGCTACCTACTTCTTTTGCAACCCACTCCCATGGTGTGACGGGCGGTGTGTACAAGGCCCGGGAACGTATTCACCGTGGCATTCTGATCCACGATTACTAGCGATTCCGACTTCATGGAGTCGAGTTGCAGACTCCAATCCGGACTACGACATACTTTATGAGGTCCGCTTGCTCTCGCGAGGTCGCTTCTCTTTGTATATGCCATTGTAGCACGTGTGTAGCCCTACTCGTAAGGGCCATGATGACTTGACGTCATCCCCACCTTCCTCCAGTTTATCACTGGCAGTCTCCTTTGAGTTCCCGGCCGAACCGCTGGCAACAAAGGATAAGGGTTGCGCTCGTTGCGGGACTTAACCCAACATTTCACAACACGAGCTGACGACAGCCATGCAGCACCTGTCTCACGGTTCCCGAAGGCACCAATTCATCTCTGAAAAGTTCCGTGGATGTCAAGAGTAGGTAAGGTTCTTCGCGTTGCATCGAATTAAACCACATGCTCCACCGCTTGTGCGGGCCCCCGTCAATTCATTTGAGTTTTAACCTTGCGGCCGTACTCCCCAGGCGGTCTATTTAACGCGTTAGCTCCGGAAGCCACTCCTCAAGGGAACAACCTCCAAATAGACATCGTTTACAGCGTGGACTACCAGGGTATCTAATCCTGTTTGCTCCCCACGCTTTCGCACCTGAGCGTCAGTCTCTGTCCAGGGGGCCGCCTTCGCCACCGGTATTCCTCCAGATCTCTACGCATTTCACCGCTACACCTGGAATTCTACCCCCCTCTACAAGACTCTAGCCTGTCAGTTTCGAATGCAGTTCCCAGGTTGAGCCCGGGGATTTCACATCCGACTTGACAGACCGCCTGCGTGCGCTTTACGCCCAGTAATTCCGATTAACGCTTGCACCCTCCGTATTACCGCGGCTGCTGGCACGGAGTTAGCCGGTGCTTCTTCTGCGAGTAACGTCAATTGATGAGGTTATTAACCTCACCACCTTCCTCCTCGCTGAAAGTACTTTACAACCCGAAGGCCTTCTTCATACACGCGGCATGGCTGCATCAGGCTTGCGCCCATTGTGCAATATTCCCCACTGCTGCCTCCCGTAGGAGTCTGGACCGTGTCTCAGTTCCAGTGTGGCTGGTCATCCTCTCAGACCAGCTAGGGATCGTCGCCTAGGTGAGCCATTACCCCACCTACTAGCTAATCCCATCTGGGCACATCTGATGGCAAGAGGCCCGAAGGTCCCCCTCTTTGGTCTTGCGACGTTATGCGGTATTAGCTACCGTTTCCAGTAGTTATCCCCCTCCATCAGGCAGTTTCCCAGACATTACTCACCCGTCCGCCACTCGTCACCCAAGAGCAAGCTCTCTGTGCTACCGTTCGACTTGCATGTGTTAGGCCTGCCGCCAGCGTTCAATCTGAGCCATGATCAAACTCTTCAATTTAAGTTTGATGCTCATGAATTAAACTTCGTAATGAATTACGTGTTCACTCAGAGACTTGGTATTCATTTTTCGTCCGAGGACGTTAAGAATCCATGTCACTTTGAGTGCCCACACAGATTGTCTGATAAATTGTTAAAGAGCAGTGC
>NZ_CBFFRJ010000210.1:0-4950 GCF_965644225.1 Phytobacter sp. V91
CATCAGGCTGAACATTTGGACGAGCGCAGGGTTATGCTGCAATGGTGGGCCGATTTTCTCGATGCTAACCGGGAAGGGATGGTCAGGCCGTTTGAGTTTGCACAGAAGGGATAAATCGAACAAAGGCCACAGATGGTCATTGTCAATTTATCCAGTCAGAACATAAACAATAAACTTTATAATCTAACCGCTCACATATGAGTGGTAAAATATGTTAAGAGTGCATATGTAAGCGCTAAGGTCATTATTAAAAATCAACAAGCCATTAAAATGTTATGAGTTTGCATGCCCAGGAATGTGCATATACCAAGAATACTTCAAGTTGCAGGGGCCTGTGAACCCAAGTCTATAGTAGGGGAAAATTGTTTAGGCACTACCATCCTGCATCTTGAAGTTCCTTGGGTATAATAATATAAAATTTACTAAAGAGCATTTATCACGGATTCAGGGAGTGATGGTCTACCATTTATAAGGCAAGTACCAACAAAAACGGCTTCTGCATAAACAACATTATTGACAATTATTTGTTGAACGAAATTTACTCGGTTGCGTTTCTCATTAGGACGCAATTGACAAGTCACCTGCATTTTATCGCCAGTCAAAAGACTTTTTTTGAAACGCAATGTGTATTCGAGAATAATATGAATACGACCTTGAGAAAACTCATGCTCAAGATCCAATCCAAGTACTTCTTTCATGAAATCATGGCGAGTCCACTCCATGTAAAATGGATAGTATAGCCCATCTACAACCCCTTGAAAATCGATATGTTCCTGTTTAACTTCATAATATTTTACAAACATGAAAAAAAATCCTTAGTGAACTTCTTTAAAGTAACTGGTAACCATCGCTGGCTACAATTACAATTTAGATAATACATACCTAACCTTTTGAATGAATGGATTTTAGTTTTCATCTCCCATACTTTAAGTCATGTAAAATCAGTTAGTACTGTGAAAATGTCCATTTTAAATAAAAAAGAATTACACATGTGTACTCATGTTAATGATTAAGACAAATAAAACTTCAATGTTTTGTCATAAAGTTTTTATCCATTAACGTGTGAGATTGCCAGAAAAAACATGTATTAATTTGTTAATGCTTTTACAAATAACAACATTTATGTGTAGGGTCATCTTTGATTGTTTTGCTTGCCAAGCATAAAACACACCTTTTTTATTGTTATTATTGATAAATGAACAAGTAACAACCATATCAAACTGGTCAATGCGTAGTTGTCTCATTTTCTGGTTCTTTATCAGAACAAGAACCATACTACATGAGTCAATTTAGGATTTTTTACCTTGCTCTTATAGTGATAAGAAATTAAAACGTATGCTTTACTAAAAAATTCACATTACTATAAGATAACAAAATTTACAAACAAGTAAGCATCAACAATAATAGCAAACAACACATTTTTGAATGTGCCTACGAGGTTTCAATGAGATACAAAATTGTAGTTTTAAGCTCCATACTAATTATTTCTGGTGCAGTTAATGCTTCAACAGTTGAGAATTGTGTTAATGTAAGACCATCCGATATTGAAGAATTATTCAACAAATGGAACGCTTCGTTGCGAACTGGCGATCCCAAAAAAGTTACAGATAATTATCTGAGTGATGCGGTACTTGTTCCCACTATATCAAATAAAATACGGCTTACGCAGGCTGAAAGGATTGATTACTTTGAACATTTTCTTGCTAAAAAACCAGTTGGCAAAATTGACAGTAGAAATATACGAATTGGCTGTAACGAAGCAATTGACGTAGGAACCTACACGTTTACTTTTGGTGACAATACAAAAGTTTCCGCCCGATACACATTTACCTATGATTATACAGGTAAAGAATGGAAAATATCATCTCATCACTCATCTGTTATGCCTGAGAAGCTAAATTAACTTGAAGCAAGCCATATAAACCACTATGTAAATATAAATATTTATATGGCTAATATTAACTACTGATAGTAATCAACCACACTTAACCTTTGAAACATTACTTACCGTATATACCTGAAAATCGCATCCACCATTATTTCCCCAGCTATCACTGTCAGTGAGCGATAGCTGGTGTGGCGTTACCCACCCACTATAATATCTCCTGTCTGCCCTACAACCCGATTTATATCCGACCGTTCCATAATAGGCGAAAATTGCCGTGTCAGAAGGACAGTAATTATTTCCATATCCTGACACGTAAGAGATACTGGTAGTATATTCTGTTATCCCCGCTCCGGACTGCCACCTGCCGCTCACACAGGACAATGTTCTGCCAGAAGAATCTTTACTTATCAGGCCATCTGAATTGCAAACCGTACCTGCTACAACAGTAGACGTGGGCTGCAAATACAGACCTGAAACCGTTCCCGAAGCGGTGATATTACCTGACGCAGAGACAGCACCCGTGGTTTTTCCATCATTTGACGCTGACAAAATAAGATCGCCACGTATCTTTTGACTTCCCCATATATCAAGCTTTACAGAAGAATTATTATTACCTGTAAGAGAGAGATATCCATCCCCCGAACCACCGGAGACATTCAACAGCACTGCATTCTGATTACTGGAACCTCCCCCACCAATTTGAAGGCGGCTGCTATTTGTTTTGGCTGAAACATAACTTTCAGAGCTGATCCCGCTTTTAACCGTGAGATAACTGCTCATGTTGACGTTTTTCGCAAAAGACGAAAAACCCGCAACGTATAAATCTTCGGAAACATTCACGTTCTTTGCAAAGCGTCCATACGAACCATTGAATGATACAGCACTGATATCCCCCGACGCGGTAATATCTTTGACATTGTTGACATCATTTCCGCCCATGTTCAGATCGCCTGTCATTGGCAGAGTACCGTCACGACGCAGGTAAACCGAGTACATAGAAGAATCATAACCCACACGATAGCCAAGCAGACCCACTTTATTGATGCTGGAAAATCCCGCTGTCGTTTCTGACCACAAACCGTTATAACCCGTGATCTGACTGGTCACTTTGCTCATGCCACTGTCAATACCTGCTGTCTGCATGGCTTTTCCAAGAAGATCGTAACGAACCTTGTTTCCTTCTGTCCAGGCAGCGTTCGTGGTGATTAATCCGTTGATAACATAGTTGGGAGCCGTTCCGTTCCTTTTCAGTAAAATCGTATAGGCTGATTTGTTAATATTTACACCAGTAAAAGAGGAAGGCAATAATCCTTCATTGATCAGTGTCTGGTAGGTAATGGTACAGACAGACACCGTACAGGTTCGTGGCCCCGGATCGGTGCCTGTTCCTGTTGATGCCGTCAGCGTGGATAGTTTATCGTGGCGGATACTGATATAACTGTTTACCGCCTCGCCAAGCTGCCTGATTTGTTCTCCTGCTATTTTGGCCTGCGTATTTTCCTGTTCCTGTTTCAGATCCTGAAAACGCATAAATGAAACTGCTGATGCAATCGCTAATACCAGAATCAATTCCAGTAATGAAAAACCTTTCTTTTTTATTCTCATTGATATATCCCTTTGTTATGTTGTTTTAATTATGTAGTAATCGATATTAATAAAAAGTCAATAAAAACGCCTTGAAAACCAACGAAAAATCCTGACGGATATTACGCTGAATAAACAGGGCTAAAAAATAACAATCAAGGGTTGTATAACAACATATTTTTAATTAACACATAAGGAGGCAAAGTCAAGCATTGTGATTAAATAATATAACAATTTAAAAAATCACTACCGCACCCGGTGGGTTTGCTCAACCTCGTATATTGTAAAACAAGTTTTAAAATATACGAGGTTTCTTTTATTTACACCAGTCGAATCTGTGAATAGTTGATTACGTGATTAGGTCCATAAGATAATTCTGTTTGTTTTTTATTTCAAACAAAGGGTTGAAATATATGGATTTGTGTTCATACTTTAAGTGAAATGTGCACATACATAGAACATGTTTATTTATCATATAAACAAGGAGTTATCATGTCAGGATGGTTCGAGTTAAACAAAAGCAGTGATGGGCAGTTCAGGTTTGTTCTCAAAGCCGGTAATGGGGAGACCATTCTTACCAGTGAACTTTACACAACGAAAGGTGCAGCAGAAAACGGCATTGCATCAGTTCAGGCTAACAGCCCTCTCGATGAACGCTATGAGAAAAAAGTGTCCTCAAATGGCAAATGCTTTTTTAATCTCAAAGCTGCTAATCATCAGGTTATTGGCACAAGTCAGATGTATGCCAGTACTCAATCACGTGAAACAGGTATTGCATCAGTAAAAAGCAATGGTGTTTCTGGTATAACCAAAGATAACACGTTGTAAACCTGATTAAAGACAGATCTACCATTTATGATCTGTCTTTTCTATTTTGTTCTTAATTCCGTTAACCACTTTATCTGCCTTACATCTTTCCAGTGCTTTCGATAATTTTTCAAAAAAGCGTTGTTCTGTATAAGCCCGGATAACAATTGTTTGATCTATGCTCAATCCATTTCTTCTGTGGAGATCCTGTCTGTAACCCACAACAAAAGCAATAATATCTGTTTTCAACTCTTCATAAAAAATACGTTCACACTCTGCCGTCGCCATTTCTGGAAAACAATCGGCGAGTATGGTATACAGAAAGAATGATACACTTTCTATTGCTGACGAAATTACCTCATTATCACTGGTGTTATTACTTATAGACAGATTATCAATATCATTCCTTTTTCTTCCCAAGTCTGCGCTCCAACATCAAGTTAAAATTATTAACCTTTACAGTCGTTTTCCTTTCGACCTGATCACATTTTTCTGGCAACTCGATTTCTGAGAGATCTTCGGTAGCATGCAGTGGGTGATCAGTTTTTCCCGGCTCACACTTTTTAACTGAATTTTTATTTTTCTGTTCTTTTCGAAGATTTTCATTTTGTCTGGCTCTGGCCCCGTTACTTATGTAGCGATCTAAATCTGTTTTCGTTGCCGTGGCGAAA
>NZ_CBFFRJ010000211.1:0-4891 GCF_965644225.1 Phytobacter sp. V91
GGGCGGTTAAGATATCAAAAACCCGTTATCCGGTGAAACGCAGTGCCGCTCCGCTTAAGTGAACGGCATTATCCCGAAGGAAGCCTTTTTAAAATCATTCGGGAGGATTACAGAACGTCAACCGCGTTCAGTTCCTGGAATGCCTGCTCCAGACGGGTGATCATTGAAGTCTGAGCAGAACGCAGCCATACGCGCGGATCGTAGTATTTCTTGTTCGGCTGGTCTTCGCCTTTCGGGTTACCCAGCTGACCTTGCAGATACGCTTCGTTGGTTTTGTAGTAGTTCAGAATACCTTCCCAGGTTGCCCATTGGGTGTCGGTATCGATGTTCATTTTGATAACGCCGTAGCTTACGGAGTCTTTGATTTCCTGAGCGGTAGAACCGGAACCACCGTGGAATACGAAGTTCAGGCTGTTGTGCGGCAGGTTATGTTTCTTGCAAACATATTCCTGAGAGTCGCGCAGGATAGTCGGGGTCAGTTTTACGTTACCCGGCTTGTAAACGCCATGCACGTTACCGAAGGAAGCAGCGATAGTGAAGCGCGGGCTGATTGCGTTCAGTTTGGTGTACGCGTAATCAACGTCTTCCGGCTGAGTGTACAGTGCAGAAGCGTCCATGTGGCTGTTGTCCACGCCGTCTTCTTCGCCACCGGTGCAGCCCAGTTCGATTTCCAGGGTCATGCCGATTTTGTCCATACGCGCCAGGTATTTGGAGCTGATTTCGATGTTCTCTTCCAGAGACTCTTCAGACAGGTCGATCATGTGAGAAGAGAACAGCGGTTTGCCATGAGCAGCAAAGTATTTTTCACCCGCGTCCAGCAGACCGTCGATCCACGGCAGCAGTTTTTTCGCACAGTGGTCAGTGTGCAGGATAACCGGAACACCGTAGTGCTCAGCCATCTGGTGAACGTGATGCGCACCAGAGATAGCACCCAGAATAGCAGCGCCCTGAGGAACGTCGCTTTTCACGCCTTTACCGGCGATGAAAGCTGCGCCGCCGTTGGAGAACTGAACGATAACCGGTGCTTTAACTTTGGCAGCGGTTTCCAGAACGGCGTTAATGGAGTCGGTGCCCACGCAGTTAACTGCTGGCAGCGCAAAGTTGTTTTCTTTAGCTACCTGGAACACTTTCTGAACGTCATCACCAGTGATCACGCCCGGTTTTACGAAATCAAAAATTTTAGACATGTTTTCGAGTCCTGTTTCTGTATCTTCGACCGTTGGAAAAAAAGATCGCGAGCTTTACGCGCGCTGAAAAATGGGCAGGTTTCCCTGCCCTTTGAATGCTTACTTCTTAGCGCGCTCTTCGAGCATAGCGACTGCCGGCAGCACTTTGCCTTCCACGAATTCGAGGAATGCACCGCCACCAGTGGAGATGTAGGAAATTTTGTCAGCGATACCGAACAGGTCGATCGCTGCCAGGGTGTCACCACCGCCTGCAATGGAGAACGCGTCGCTGTCTGCGATAGCGTTAGCCACGATTTCAGTGCCTTTACGGAAGTTCGGGAATTCGAACACACCCACCGGGCCATTCCACAGGATAGTTTTAGCGTTTTTCAGGATTTCAGCCAGTTTTGCTGCGGATTCGTCACCCAGATCCAGACTTTGCTCATCATCTTTGATGTCGCTGACGGATTTCAGAGTAGCGGTTGCGGTTTCAGAAAACTCAGTTGCCACACGCACGTCAGTCGGTACCGGGATGTCGCAAGTGGTCAGCAGACGTTTGGCTTCGTCAACCAGGTCAGCTTCGTACAGGGATTTACCCACGTTATAACCCTGAGCGGCAACGAAGGTGTTAGCGATACCGCCACCGACGATCAGCTGGTCAGCAATTTTAGACAGTGAGTCGAGAACGGTCAGTTTGGTGGAGACTTTAGAACCACCGACGATTGCAACCATCGGACGTGCCGGCTCTTTCAGTGCTTTACCCAGCGCTTCAAGTTCGTTTGCCAGCAGCGGACCTGCACAGGCAACGTCAGCAAATTTGCCGATACCATGGGTAGAAGCCTGCGCACGGTGAGCCGTACCGAAAGCATCCATCACGAATACATCACACAGTGCCGCGTATTTTTTGGACAGGGTTTCGTCGTCTTTCTTCTCGCCTTTGTTGAAGCGAACGTTTTCCAGAACAACCAGTTCACCCGCCGCAATTTCAACGCCGTCAAGGTAGTCTTTAACCAGACGTACCGGGCTGGACAGTTTGTCTTTCAGGTAATTAACAACCGGCAGCAGAGAGTATTCTTCGTTGTACTCGCCTTCGGTCGGACGGCCCAGGTGGGAGGTAACCATCACTTTTGCACCCTGTTTCAGTGCCAGTTCGATAGTTGGCAGAGAAGCACGGATACGCGCATCGCTGGTCACTTTACCATCTTTAACCGGTACGTTCAGATCCGCACGGATGAAAACGCGTTTACCTGCCAGATCCAGATCGGTCATCTTAATTACAGACATGGTGAATCCTCTCAATGATTCATAAAGTTTTGCGGACGCAGATACGCCCTACCTGAAACCTTTAGCGGCCATTGCTAACGTCGTGTCCAGCATTCGGTTAGCAAAGCCCCATTCGTTATCACACCACACCAGGGTTTTAATAAGGTGTGAGCCACTGACCCGGGTCTGCGTGCCATCGACAATGGCGCTATGCGGGTCGTGGTTAAAATCAATTGAAACCAACGGTAATTCCGTATAGTCAACTATACCATGAAATGTTCCACGTGCTGCCTTTTGCAGCAAGGCATTGACTTCACTAGCTTTTACTGGTTTCTCAACCGTCACGCTTAAGTCAATGGCCGTCACATTTATGGTCGGTACACGCACCGCAATCGCCTCAAAACGGTCATGAAATTGCGGGAAAATACGGGTGATCCCCGCGGCCAGTTTCGTATCCACCGGGATTATCGACTGGCTGGCTGCGCGTGTACGACGCAAATCCGGATGGTAAGCATCAATCACTTGCTGATCGTGCATCGCTGAGTGGATGGTGGTTACCGTTCCCGATTCAATGCTAAAAGCATCATCAAGCAGCTTAATGACCGGAATAATACAGTTGGTCGTACAGGAGGCATTAGACACAATGCGGTCTTCGGCACGGAGATTCTCTTCGTTAACGCCAAATACCACCGTCGCGTCAAGATCGTTGCTGCCAGGATGGGAGAAAAGCACTTTTTTCGCACCCGCGGTCAGATGCGCTTCGCCGTCTTCACGGTTGCCATAAACGCCCGTGCAATCAAGTACCACATCAACGCCCAACTCCCGCCAGGGCAACTGCGCGATTTCACGTTCATGCAAAATGCGGATCGCGTCATCGCCAATATACAGCTGCTCACGTTCCTGATGCACATCCCATGCAAACCGCCCGTGGCTGGTGTCATACTTCAACAAATGGGCCATGCCTGCAGCATCGGCCAGTTCATTGATTGCCACCACGGTGACTTCCGCCCGTCGCCCGGATTCATATAAAGCACGAACCACGTTGCGCCCGATGCGACCGAAGCCGTTTATCGCTATGCGTACGGTCATAGATCTCCTGCAAAGCTAACCCATTCTGAAGTGGCTAACAGAGTAATGCAGCAACCTTCAGAGGGGAATCCTCGCCTGTCACAAACTACAACTGATTGATTATTTGTCGAACATTTAAACAACTGAAACGCTTCAGCTAGAATAAGCCAAACGCGGAATAAAAGGAATCCACGTCCAGCCCAGGTGCGCATTTATCTGACGTACGTCACACTTCCAAGGAATAATTCCTCAGTAAAAACGCAAGAAATGATGCCAGTCTCAGCAGGCTGATATGACGTAACGGCTCCAGCCTTCGCGACGGCAATAACTTCATCTGAATGTAATCTGAATTACTCTCCTCTGAGCCCGGTCCCAGCACTTCGCTATGCTATTGTCCCGGTTTTACTCAAGGATGACCTTTATGAAACAGAACCCTTTTAATATCTCCAGCCAGCGTAATAAAACGCTCATGCTTTCTGTTGTTGGGCTGGTTACCCTCTTTCTGCTCTTGCTCTCTTATTACACGATTAACGAGGGCGAAAGAGGCATTTTGCTACGCTATGGAAAAATCGTGAAAGTCGCCGAACCCGGCCTCGGGTTTAAAATCCCGTTTATGGAAGTGATAGAGAAGCTTTCCACGCGCAACCAGGCGGTGGTATATCAGGGGCTCCTGGCCTACAGCCGCGACCAACAACCCGCCAAAATGACCGTATCCGTTAGCTTTCATATTCCACCTACTGAAGCGAGTGCGGTGTATACCAATTACAAAACCATTGATGCCCTGAAAGAACGGTTGATCGTCCGCCAGCTCCCCACGCAACTGGAGAATGTGTTTGGTCAGTATACGGCGATCAGTGCCGTCCAGGATCGCACAAGGCTGGTTCAGGATCTGCAAAACGCAATGAAAAAAGCGGTAATTGGCCCGGTGATCATTGATAGCGTACAGATTGAAAATATTGATTTTTCCGATGCTTATGAGAAATCCATTGAAGACAGAATGAAAGCTGAAGTGGCTATCGCAACACGGAAACAAAATCTGGAAACAGAGAAAATTCAGGCGCAAATTGCCGTTACGCAAGCGCAGGCACAGGCGGAAAGCAAGCTGGCGACAGCCAAAGCCGAAGCGGAAACCATCCGTCTCAAAGGTGCAGCTGAAGCAGAGGCGATCCGTCTGCGCGGAGAGGCATTACGTGATAACCCAGGCCTTGTTAGCCTGACGACTGCGGAGCGTTGGGACGGAAAACTGCCGGAAACAATGATTCCAAACGGCACCGTACCTTTTATCTCAACGAAATAGTGAAAAAGGCCGCTTTCGCGGCCTCAGATTGCTGACGAACCCCACGTTTTTCGTGGGGTTTTGTTTTTGTAGCGACCGCAGGTCGCGATCGCGATAT
>NZ_CBFFRJ010000212.1:0-4873 GCF_965644225.1 Phytobacter sp. V91
CGGGCATCGTGAAAAATCTATGGCAAAGAAAGCCTTATGTTCTCATAACTGACGATTAAATCGCACCTTCCTTAAAGGTGGGCTTTGTACATGGCTGCTACATCAACGGAACTTCTTTGTATGTAGTTATGATAATTATCTCGATTTTTAAACAATACCATTTCACTTCAGAATGATGAAGTGGTATTTTTTGTGTAACCAAATTATAAATGTACAAATAAATGTATAATGAATAACTCAAATCAGTCTCTTCCAAGTGTCTCAGAAATCTCATCTCTTTATTTTAGAATGTCAAGAGATGATGGATCTCACTCAGTAGAACCAATCAGATTAAATCAAGATGGTTCAATTTACGGGCATTATAATAAGAATGAGACCTCATGGAGGCTGGATAATGGAAATATTTGCTTCCTTAATGAAAAAGGGATAATAAGCACTCGCTTTGATCAAATAAGTTACAATAAAGACAAGTTGGTCATTAGAGGCCATTATTTACTTAATGGAAAAAAGAACATAATACATGTTTTGGAAGCTATTAGTTTTGAATGGGATGAAAGGATAAGACCTAGATCGCTGACTCGGAAATATTTGTCAGATAAAATTTCTGTATTTGGTTGGAGCATTGGAGACCATACATATGGTAGACCAACCGTACTTGAACCTAAAATGGCCAGTCTAACTATAGGTAAATTCTGTTCAATTGCAGGTGAAGTAGTAATAATATTAGGTAATCACAGAATTAATACAGCATCGACCTATCCTTTTAAAACATTAAGCAAACATTGGCCTGGAGCTAAAACTCTTGATGTTAGAGATCACTTCACTAATGGCGATGTAATTATAGGGAATGATGTATGGATTGGACATGGATCCACAATTATGTCTGGGATCAGCATTGGAGATGGAGCAGTAATAGCCGCAAATAGCTTAGTAAATAAAAATGTTCCTCCATATGCAATTGTAGGTGGAACGCCAGCAAGAATTATTCGATATCGTCATGACAAAGACATAATCGATTCCCTATTGAGTATTCAGTGGTGGCAATGGTCTGATGAAGATATAGATAATGCATTGCCATACTTGTTGGGTGATATTAAAGTTTTTGTTGACACATTTGGAGGCAATAAGAATGCTGACCATGTCAAGTAACGCCGGCGATTATTATTAATTTAAAATTTCGCATCATCCTGTTTTTCGGGGTGATGCAAAAAATGAAACAGACTCTTACCATGTTTTCCGCATTGAATTGATTTCTCGAACCTAATTAATTTGTTTGATAGGCGACTTCCTTGTCACAATGTAATTACTTTTTTTCCAGCTTAGCGAGACGGGCTTCGATATCATCAAGCCTGCGGAATGCCACATCCAGCGCCTTAGTCACAAACGGGAGCGCCTGTTGATAGTCGAGAGTCTTGATGTCCATTCCACCGTTAATCTGATGGTCCTGATACATACCGAAATCAATCCCGAGCCTGTCCATGAGCTCTTTAACCTGCTGGGCCAGAAAGCCTGCATGGTCTCGATTGCGTTTCTTTCTTCCGTCTTTTTCCACAGGGCGTAGACGAGTTTCGAATACCGGCTGAGCCTCATCATCAACGCCGACCTGCACTTTGTATTCTTCATAGTAGTCATCCCGGTAGTCGAATTTGTAGAAGTGAGGTTCCAGCCCTCTTACAAAAGCAACGGCAAGTTCACCCTCTATCTCCCGTTTGTCGGCCTTGTCCCTCTCATCAGAGCGCTGTTGCATCTGGTAGTAATAGACGGTTTGTGTGGAGTTACCTAGCTGGAACTGATTATTACCCGATAGTAAGGTAACATCACCGATAGCCACGCAGTTTGTGCCAAAATCGGTATTCGCGCTCCCCCCCAGTATCGTGTTGCCGGCCATACGCCCAAGTAACGTGCTGCGATACCCGGCCTTCAGATTCGCACCCGCCTGATAACCAAGTACCGTCATACCTTCCGACGTAAGCGCGCCTGACAATGCGCCATAGCCCACGATGGTGTTGTGAGAGTTATCAGTGCCGTTCACCATACCTGACACCGTACCGACGATGCAGTTGCCACTTGTGCTTTCGTAAATGGGGCTGACAAACGTAAAAACGGTGGGTGACACAATGGACATTGGTGTAATCCAGAATGCATCTGTCGTTCTCCCGGCGATTGAGCCTGAGGAAAACGACATCATTACCTTGCCCCCCACCACCGCGGTGTGCGCTGCGGAACAGGTGACAGTCACTGTTGTGCCGGTCTGAGAATAAGTCGCAGATTCTGAGGTTGTTTTAGTGTACAGCTTGCCGTTTAAATCGGTATCCGAGCCCAGGTTGTAGGCAGAAAGCGAACCAATATAAACACTGAGCGACCCGGATTTGAGGTTTACAGCTGCTCTGTCACCCATATGAACGGAGCTATTACCGTTGAAGTTATTCTTGCCAGCGTTGTAGCCAAATGAACAGGTTCTGGACACCGTGAAATCGATAAGGTTAACGACTTCGCCCTCAATACCCACCGGCGCAGCACCAGATAATGCCCCTGTTCCGTAGCATGCATTCTGATAGCCAGTGGTAATGCCTGACCCCGTATTTCTCCCCATAAACACGTTCTGATACCCGGTTGTGGTGAAAAGCCCTACATAGGCCCCCACCCCCACATTGCGGTTACCGTTCGTGCCCGATAACGATGAGGAATCTGGCTGCAAGCGGGCGAATGCCCCCTTACCAATCGCCACCGTCTGGTACGGGATAAAGGGCGAAAACTGATGTACACCGTCCCCAAGAGCCACACCACCCGATGCACCGGGGGCTGCACTGGCACAGGCTTCCGTACCAAACACAATCAGTGACTGGGAGGAACCATCGGTCGGGCCGAATTTTTTCAGGGCGTTTTTACCGGCGGTAATGATGCCATTCCAGATGCGCATCGGCTCATACCAGGTGTCATACGCCGTCGTTCTGACAAGGAAACGCCCGTTCATATAGCGGTTTGCTGTCGGAATGGCATCGACCAGATAGGTTTTCCCGTGGAGGTCTACAATTTGCCCTGATTTCCAGGTCTCGAACAGAGCAAAGGCCTGTGAGTCATTGCTTACACCATCGGCTTTCGCCCCCGCATCCATTACCGTGACGAACTGCGCATTGAAGTCATGCTGAGTTCTTGCCACTGCATTCGCAAAAGGTTGCTTTACGCCCAGCAGCGAGTCACCTAGCGTATCGTTGGTTTTATTTGCCAGATTTGATCGCAGGGTTGCATCGCCAACCCCCACCCATTTTCCGGTACCGATACCGCCAGCCGACTCAGAAGTCAAACCGGCGGGCACTACTTTGGGCTGAGATCAGTCCCCGTCCTGGCGGTAGTACTCGCCATTAACTTCTCACTGACAGACAGTGTCAGGACTGACGAGGGTAACGCCCAGCTCAGAAGATTACGCCGTGATATAGCCATAGTTAAGCATCAATTGCATTGCGAGAGATTAGATACCATACCAACTAAGGCGATCCTTTCCAAAACGGTCCTTCCAGATAGCTGCAGTAATACTGTTAACAGCTATGTCAAAATTCTACGCGTTATCAAATAAGTCATACGGACTCGTTGAGCCAAGCGGATTTTTGGTGAAGCAGGTTGTCAGGCTCGCTCAGGGCATAAAAAACTATATCTTACTCAGTTGGGTGTCCAACTTTTGGGGGACAGTTCAGAAGTGGGTAAAAGGATTGTGTTGTGTTTAGGCTGCATCACCGGGGTATGTGGTGTCATCATATGCATATTTACCAGGATGATACTGAACCGCGGTCACGCCGCTGCCCGGTGGTATTTCGCCGATCGTCATAAGAGATGCGAGCGGAAGAACAAAAAAGGAGTCATGGGAACTTGATAGCAGGGGCATCCATCCTCCATAACTCAAAATCAAGCTCTGGGGGACAGTCCCTTACCTGGCCCGATTCGTATAAACGAAAAAGGAGTCAGATGATTTCTCATCTAACTCCTTGTTTTGTTTGGTGGCCCCTGCTGGACTTGAACCAGCGACCAAGCGATTATGAGTCGCCTGCTCTAACCACTGAGCTAAGGGGCCGTGGCGGAGGATTATAAAGTAACTTCCTTGGGCAATCCAGCGCCAATCATCCAGCTGCTTGTTTTATAAACAGCGAGATTTCAATCCGTTATACTAAGGTTTGATTCCATCTTTCTGGAGCTAATTATGATCCTCAATATTCTTGAGCCAGGCCTACGTGTCGTTTCTGCGGTATTAATCTAGGTAAATCATCTGCGCTCACATCCTGGTAACCGTTTCTGGAAGGTCATTCACCAGGCTGGGTTTACCGAGCAGCTGTTTCTACCTGAAGAAGAATTACATCTGCTAGATACACAGTGCGGCATCGCTATGTTGGTGGAAAGACCGACTGTGCAGGCCAGTGAAGTCGGGCTGCATGAGCTACGTAGCGGCTAGCGTGTACTCATTACGAAAATTGAGGACTACCAACCTGTTGCACTCGCGATTTTAGGTAAGAACGCTTTTGAGAAAGAGTTCAGCGTACGAGGCGAGTCATGGGGCAAGCAAAGCTTTACTATCGGAGTTACCCAGATCTGGAGGCTGCCGAACCCGAGTAGCTTAAACATGGCGAAGCTGGAAAAACTGGTTCAGGATTATCGCGAACTGGATGAAGCCCTGATTTTACGTGGACTAGAGTTTGGGTGCCATTCACTCATTTATTAATGAAATCAATGAATCGGGCTTTTATAGTGATGAGCTACTACCTATTTTGAGAGTTCGACTCGCACGTTGTTGTAAAAAGAAAAATGAGGTGTATTAGTCGCGACTTGATCTGACACTTGACCTTGAAAGGTTGAGAGTTACCGGTTTTGATATGGGTGTCGAATC
>NZ_CBFFRJ010000213.1:0-4833 GCF_965644225.1 Phytobacter sp. V91
GCGGGCATCGTGAAAAATCTATGGCAAAGAAAGCCTTATGTTCTCATAACTGACGATTAAATCGCACCTTCCTTAGGGTTAGCAGCGATAAAAGAATAATCAAAAATACCCTATAGCTATAAGGAAGGCTTATGACTTCATCCACCTCCCGCGTGCTGCTCAACCGCCTGATGTCACGGGCAAGACTCAAGCATATGCAGGCGCTGATTAAACTGACTGAGCTACGCAGTATGGGACGGGCCGCCGATGCTATCGGGATCACGCAACCGGCTATGTCGCAGCTGATTGCCGATCTGGAGCAACTGATCGAGGTGAAGCTTTTTCTGCGCCATACCAAAGGGGTGGAACCGACTGAGATAACCCTGGAGCTGGTCAAAATTGCACGGCGTATGGTGGCGGCCGCTGAAGATGGCGCGGAGCTTATCTCATGCATGAAAATGGATAATCACTTTCTGCGCATTGCCACCACGGCTGCGGCCTCTGGCGCATTGCTGAGCGAGGTGTTGCCGCAATTTTCTTCTGCGTACCCCAACGTCCATTCACAGGTGACAGAGGTGGCAGGCCAGGCGCTGGATGCCTGCCTGAGCGACAATGAATATGATCTGATCTGCTGCCGCAAACCACTGGTTATCCCTGAGGGATGGATTTTCACACCTTGTGTCCGCGATGAGTTAATTGTGGTCAGCTCCCGTGATCATCCGCTGGCTAACGGCAGCGACGCCACGCTGGACGCGCTGCAGGCTGCGACCTGGCTGATGACCCCCGTCGGCACCCTCGCCCGCATCCACTTTGAAGAGATGGTGGCGAAGAACAACTGGGTTGCGCTCAAACAGTTTCATATCATCTCCCGGGAGATGATCATCATCTGGTCAATAATGAAACAGGCAAAACTGCTCGCCCTTCTCCCCCGCAGTATTATCAAGCCCTGGCTGGAAAGCCGGGTCCTTGTTGAGCTGGACACCAGCATCATTATTCCGCTTGAAGATATTGGTTTTCTGCGCAAACAAAAGGATTACTCCGCATCAACCGCCCTGCTCGCCGATTATATGATGACCAATATTGCCCGTTAACGTCGCGCGCGTGTCGCCTGCCGCTATTCAGCCCCAGGGGGTTTTGTTATGGTGCTTTCTTTATTTTGTAAATCAGGAAAGCCTTATGGAACGGCTGGATTGCGACCGCATGTTTGTGGCGGTGATGGAGACCGGCAGTTTTACTGCCGCAGCGCAACGCTGCGGCACCAGCCACGGCCAGGCCTCGAAATTAATTTCCCGCCTTGAGAGTGAACTGGGGGTGAATCTGCTGCGCCGAAGCACCCGTTCCCTCACGCCAACGGAGGTGGGGCTGGCCTACTATGATCGTATCCGTCAGTTACTGATTGATTATGATGCCCTCAACGATTCGGTGCGCAACACCGCCAATACGCCTTCCGGGCTGCTGCGTATTTCCGCCCCGGTGACCTTCGGCGTGTCGCAGCTTGCGCCGCTGCTGGTGACTTTTGCCCGCCAGTACCCGGAGATCGAGCTGGACGTCAACTTCTCCGACCGGCTGGTCAATGTGGTCGATGAAGGTTTTGATATGGCGTTACGCATCGGTAATTTGACCGACAGCAGCCTGGTGGCCCGCCGTTTATGCCCCATTCGCAGCGTAGTGGTCGCTTCAGGTGATTATCTTGCCCGCCACGGCGAACCCACTCACTGGTCCGAGCTTGAGCAACATCAGCTGATTATCGACAGCAATTTCCGCGATCCCTGGCACTGGCCGTTTCGTGACGCAAAGCAGCAGATTCATGCCCAGCCCGTGCGCGGGCGGATTAAATTCTCCAACGCGGAGGCCTGTATAGAAGCCGCCTGTGCCGGGCTGGGCATCGCCCGCGTGCCAATGTTTATTGCCGAAAAAGCGCTGGATGCCGCGCGCGTGGTGCCGATTCTGGCAGCCTTTGAAGCCCCGCCGCTGGCTCTATACGCCGTCTATCCTCCGGCCCGTTATCTGGCGCAAAAATCCCGGGTGCTGATTGATTTTCTGGCCCACAGCTATGCGGCCCGCCAGTGATATCGCTATATTTTCCAATATGGAAATAAACATCCTCTTTTCAACCCAATAATAATCCGGATGGAAACACTCTATAGTCCTCCTATCAACTTATGACGAGGACACAACCATGACTGATTCACGCACTGCCCCTTACGCATCACTGATTTTACGCCTGGCGCTCGGTATCCTGTTTCTGGCCCACTTTGGCCTGAAGTTTTTTGTCTTTACTCCGGCAGGAACGGCACAATTCTTTGCCTCCCTTGGTCTGCCCGGCGGACTGGCTTATGTCACCATGGCGGTTGAACTGCTGGGCGCGCTGGCGCTGATCCTCGGTATCTATGCCCGCGTGGTCGCGGTGATACTGATCCCGGTTCTGCTGGGGGCGATTTTCACCGTTCACGGCCCGGCAGGCTTCTTCTTCACCAATCCGAACGGCGGTTGGGAATTCCCGGCCTTCTGGATTGTGGGTTTAGTTGCACTGGCCCTGACCGGTGACGGAAAATACGCGCTCAAACCCACCCCTGTAAAAGGTTAATGGAGTAAGCATGCTGATTGACGGTAAATGGACGGCGGACTGGCACCCGGTGCAGGCCACCGATGAGAAAGGCGGTTTTGTGCGTCAGACCTCAAGTTTCCGCCATTGGGTGACCCCGGACGGGGCACCCGGCATCACCGGCGATGGTGGATTTATTGCCGAGCCTGACAGGTATCATCTGTACGTCGCCCTGATCTGCCCCTGGGCATCGCGCACGCTGATAGCCCGCAAGCTGAAAGGGCTCGAAGAGGTGGTCAGCGTGTCGGTGGTTGAACCCTGGCTACTCGATGAGGGCTGGCATTTTGGCGACTATCCCGGCGCCGACCGGGATAGCCTGAATAACGCGCAGTGGCTGCATCAGCTCTACACCCGTGCCGATGCGACCTTTACCGGGCGCGCCACGGTGCCAGTGTTGTGGGACAAGAAAACCGGCACCATTGTTAATAACGAATCTGCCGATATCGTGCGCATTTTTAACAGTGGTTTTGGTCATCTGGCGCGCCATAACGTCGATCTCTACCCGGCGCTGCTGAGAGAAGAGATTGACCGTCTGAACAGCGAGATTTATCCGAAGCTGAACAACGGCGTTTACCGGGCGGGTTTTGCCACCACCCAGGTGAGCTATCAGGAAGCGGTGCAGGATGTCTTTTCCATGCTCGACCGTCTGGAGCAGCATTTGTCCACGGCGCAGTTCCTTTGCGGCGGCCAGCTAACCGAAGCGGATATTCGCCTGTTTGTCACCCTGGTTCGTTTTGATGCCGCTTATCACGGGCTGTTTAAATGTAATCTGCGCAAACTGAGTGAATACCCGAATCTGGATCGCTACCTGCGTGAGATGCTCGCCATACCCGGTATTCGCGAGACGGTAAACATTGATCATATTAAGCAGGGTTATTACTCGATTAAGGCGCTGAACCCTAACGGGATCGTGCCGCAGGGGCCGGATTTGAGTGCCTACGGGTTATAAGAAAAGCACCTGCTAATGCCCTTCCCTCCGTTTGGTAATTGCTTTATAAATTGTAAACAATTCAGACGGATGTGAGGGGCACCATGCAAATCAATAATATTCCTTTTGTACTCACCAACTGGCAGGAGATTGACCCTGTCCGCCACCCCGGCGAAGAAGGCTATGCCCTCTGGCGCACCGCCACATTCAATGATATTCGCGTGCGCATTGTCGAATATTCTCCTGGCTACAAAGCCGATCACTGGTGTTCGAAAGGCCATGTGCTGTTTTGCCTTGAAGGCGAGTTGCATACCGAGCTTGAAGACGGACGTACCTTTCTGCTGACTCCCGGCGTGAGCTATCAGGTGGCGGATAACGCCGAAGCCCACCGCTCCTCAACCGCCACCGGCGCGAAGCTGTTTATTGTCGATTAGCCTGCTCACGCAGACTATTTCATACTAAGCTGTTGCCCGTATGCGCAGGTGGCATCGATCACCTGCTGCGTGGCAGGTGAAATAAACGCATCTTTCAGATAAGTGATCCCCACCCGACGCGCCATCACCAGCTGATCGTTATCAATCCGCGTCAGTCTGGAGGCGAACTCTTTTTCAGCAAGGCTGTTTTCGGAAATAAAGCTCAGCAGCCCGCTGCTGGCAATCAGTCCGGGCACTGCGGCAAGTGAGCTGATTTCAATTTTGACGTCCAGCGCAGGACAGTGATTTTCATAAAACATACGCTCAAGCCACTGGCGCATCGAGACGGTTCTCGCAGGCAGGATCCAGCCGTAACGGCTGAGGTCGCGCAGGCTCGCGGGTTTACCCGCCAGCGGATGTTCACGTGAAGCCGCCACCACCACTCTGTCCGCCGTGACCGGATGCTGCACCACCGGCTTGTTGTAGCCCACCAGCGGGCCGATAATGATATCCAGCGCGTGCTGCTCCAGTTGATTAAACAGCACATCGTTCATACCAATCTGAATTTCCAGCTTCACATCAGGCACATCACGCTGCAGGCGTTTACAGACCTCGGGCAGGAGAAATTGCGTTGCAGAGCCTGCGCTACCGACCCGCACCACACCGCCGCTGCCGCTGCTTAATTCCGCCATGGTTTTTGCCACATCATCCCAGGAGCTTTGTAGCATCAGACCACGCTGGTACAGAATGGTCCCGGCTTCGGTAAGCGCCAGCCCTCGCCCGATACGCTTGAACAACTTAATGTTCAGATCCTTTTCCAGACGGGCAATGGACTTAGGGAAGGTGCGATTTAATCGTCAGTTATGAGAACATAAGGCTTTCTTTGCCATAGATTTTTCACGATGCCC
>NZ_CBFFRJ010000214.1:0-4832 GCF_965644225.1 Phytobacter sp. V91
GCGGGCATCGTGAAAAATCTATGGCAAAGAAAGCCTTATGTTCTCATAACTGACGATTAAATCGCACCTTCCCTAACTTAATGAATTTAGTGGGCGGTGGATTAAATTATCGCAATATTATTTATTGTTTTAAAAAATCTAGGATGATTATCGGCAAAAACGTCAAAAACTTTAATCAAACAGAATCATTTTAGCTGCACTTAATAATGTTTTAGTGCTTGTCAGTATATTGAAATTCAGTTAATTTAAGCGATTTATATATAATATATTGCAGGCGTGCGATAACTGTTTTTGGTATAAGACACTTGTTTTCTTAGCTTGATGGTGTTTTTTGTGGTTTTAAAATCTTACTTAATCTAAATTTTAATTTCTACTGGCTGAACATCTCTGGTGGTCAATTTAGGGGTGAAAAAGTGCATTTCGGATGCTATAAGAATATTACCCCCTAAGTTGTATTGTTGGTGCCATCATGCTTAAAAATATTAGTGTAAGGACATTTATAATATTATTTTTGACGTGTTCTTTCATCATCATTGATGTTTTAGTGATCGCTGTCTCAAAAAATATCGCGTTGTCGGCGACGGTTACAGCTTTGTCACTCTGTACGCTGGGTCTGCTTTGGCTATATATGACGCAATATCTGGTGACTCCCATCAACACCGTTAAAAAAAGTATTGAAGAGGTCACGTCCGGCAATCTCTCTATTACCATTCCGGCTTTTGGTAACAACTGCGCCGGTCGCTTAATTCCTGGCATCAATAATCTGTCGAGCAGCATTGCGACGCTGGTGGGGGAGATCCGATCGTCCTCACAAACCGCACTGGATCTGTCTGACGAACTGGCCTCCCGCAGCGGTGAATTGTCGGTAAAAACCGAGGAACAATCCGCAGCCCTGGTACAGACGGCTGCCAGCATGGAACAGATGGCCAGCAGTACTAAAAACAATGCGGAAAACACCCGGCTCGCCAGCACCCGAGCGAGTGACGCCAGCAGCAGCGCCCGCAAAGGCGGCAGCCTGATGGGGCAGGTGGCGCAAAATATGCAATCGATCACCGATTGTGCGAATCAAATGAATGAAATCATTGCCATGATCGATGGCATTGCCTTCCAGACCAATATCCTGGCGCTGAATGCTGCGGTTGAAGCGGCCCGAGCGGGGGATCATGGCAAAGGTTTCTCTGTCGTTGCCGGTGAGGTTCGCAGCCTGGCGCATCGCAGCGCTGAAGCCGCGAAAAACATCAAATCGCTGATTGCCGTGACCACGGATAATGTCACTCAGGGGGCAACGGTGGTGTCGGAGGCGGAGCACAATATGCAGGAGATTGTTTCTGGCGCGAGCGAGGTCAGTAAGCTGATGGATGAGATCGCCGTCTCAACGCAGGAGCAGGAAAAAGGCATCAGCCAGATTACGCTCGCCTTGTCAGAACTGGAAAAGGTCACTCAGAGTAACGTCAGCATGGTTGATGAACTTGCCGGCTCTTCGGATATTCTGAAAAATCAGGTGATTGAACTGCAACAACGCACCAGTAAATTCCGCCTCGCCGGGCAAAAGGCAGCCCAACCGGTAGTTGCTGCGGCGCAGGTCTCTACCGTAGCGAACAAACGCCAGTCCCGGCTGGTGAGGCCAGTACTGCACAATCAGGAAAATTACTGGCACTCCTTCTGATAGTGTTGTCCCTCAGTGGCCCGCTTAGCGGGCCTTTTTTTTACATTATTTAACAAAATCAGCATGATGGTTGCTTAACACGCCGGGAGCGCTAGACTGACAACAACGCGTGAGTTGATTGTGGAGGCGCTGTGGAAGCGATCAAAGGATCGGATGTGAATATCCCGGATGCGGTTTATGCCTGGCAACTGGATGGCAAAGGTGGCGTAAAGCCACTGGAAGAGAATGATGTCATTGATGCGCAGCGGCCCTGCTGGCTGCATCTGAACTACACCAACCCGGAAAGCGCACAGTGGCTGGAAACCACCCCTTTGTTACCCAATTCAGTACGCCATGCCCTTGGTGGTGAAAGTCTGCGCCCCCGCGTTACGAGAGTAGGCGAGGGCACGCTAATAACACTACGTTGTATTAACGGCAGCACGGATGAACGCCCGGATCAACTGGTTGCCGTGCGTTTGTATATGGATGAGCGGATGGTCATCTCCACCCGCCAGCGCAAGGTTCTGGCTCTTGATGACGTGGTTTCTGATTTACAGGAAGGAACCGGCCCTACGGACTGCGGCGGCTGGCTGGTGGATGTCTGCGATGCGCTGACCGATCACGCCAGTGAATTTATTGAAGAGCTGCACGATAAAATTATCGACCTTGAAGATAATTTGCTCGATCAGGAGATCCCCCCGCGCGGATTTCTGGCTTTGCTGCGTAAACAGCTGATTGTGATGCGCCGGTATATGGCTCCCCAGCGGGATGTGTTTGCCCGACTGGCCAGCGAGCGTCTGCCGTGGATGAATGACGATCAGCGTCGACGTATGCAGGATATTGCTGACAGGCTGGGGCGCGGGCTGGATGAAATTGACTCTTGTATTGCCCGCACGGCAGTCATGACCGATGAGATAACACAGGTGATGCAGGAATCGCTGTCGCGCAGAACCTATACGATGTCGTTGATGGCGATGGTCTTTCTGCCGAGTACTTTTCTGACAGGTCTGTTTGGCGTCAACCTGGGTGGTATACCGGGCGGGGAATATCGCTTCGGTTTTTCCGTCTTCTGCATCATGTTGGTTGTCCTGATAGGTGGTGTTGCATGGTGGTTACATCGTAGTAAATGGCTGTAAAAATTCACTTTTTTAACAAAAAATGAACATAAAATCGCGGTGTAAATTGAGCCATATCAATATATGCCCGCTCAGGAACAGGCAATATTCATCTCGCAGGTGAATGCAACGTCAAGCGATGGGCGTTGCGCTCCATATTGTCTTACTTCCTTTTTTGAATTACTGCATAGCACAATTGATTCGTACGACGCCGACTTAGAATAGTCGGCTTTTTTTTGCCTCTCGTTTAGCCCGGTCTACCCTTAAAAAACGGCAAACTCTTTCTGGAGGCAAAAATGCAAGCGTATCAGCCGTTATCGGTTAGCAATCCCATTCCGACCGATCCTGTACCCGTGCCCGACCCGATACCCCGGCCACAACCTTTGCCAGACCCGCCCGATCCGGATCCGCGCCCGATTATTGACCCACCTCTGCATGGTTAAAAAAAATGCCCTCGCAGTGGAGGGCATTCGCTTTATTTGATTTCCAGAATATCCAGCCGACTGGCGCTGAAATCGCCGTCGTCTTCATCTGGCTGCCAGCCAGCGGGCTGCATGGGGATCTCTTCACGGTCAAAGGCCAAATCGCCGCCATCAACCACCTCTGAACCATGCTGAATGGATTTGAAATCGAAGAGGCTGGTATCGCTTAAATGCGAAGGCACGACGTTTTGCATCGCGCTGAACATCGTTTCGATACGGCCTGGATAACGTTTATCCCAGTCACGCAGCATATCGCCAATCACCTGACGTTGCAGGTTCGGCTGTGAACCGCAGAGGTTACATGGAATGATCGGGTAGGCTTTAGCCTCTGCAAAACGCTCAATATCCTTTTCGCGGCAGTAGGCCAGCGGACGGATCACGATATGTTTGCCGTCATCGCTCATCAGCTTCGGCGGCATGCCTTTCATTTTGCCGCCGTAGAACATATTTAAAAACAGGGTCTGCACGATGTCATCACGATGGTGGCCCAGCGCGATTTTGGTTGCCCCCAGCTCTGTCGCGGTGCGATAAAGAATGCCGCGACGCAGGCGGGAGCACAGAGAACAGGTGGTTTTGCCTTCCGGGATCTTGTCTTTGACAATGCCATAGGTATTTTCTTCGACGATTTTATACTCAACGCCGATAGATTCCAGATAAGCAGGCAGAATGTGCGCCGGGAAACCCGGTTGCTTCTGATCGAGGTTGACCGCCACCAGGCTAAAGCTAATCGGCGCGCTTTGTTGCAGATTGCGCAAAATCTCCAGCATGGTGTAGCTGTCTTTACCCCCGGAGAGGCAGACCATAATGCGATCGCCGTCTTCAATCATATTGAAGTCGGCAATGGCCTCGCCGACATTACGGCGCAGGCGTTTTTGCAATTTATTCAGGTTGTATTGGTCTTTCTTTGTAGTTTCTTGATTTTGCGACATTTATTCTTTACTCAAATATCAAATGGGGCACTGGTGGGGCAGAACACTTGAAAGCGCCAGCCTGGCGTTAAGCATCGCCACCTGCTCACTATTTATTTCTTCAATCCATGTAGCATAGATTTCATACACCATCTGCGCATTCTTGTGCCCCATCTGATTAGCAATAAAAGACGGGTTAGCGCCTGCGGGCAATAACCAACATGCGAAAGTGTGCCGTGTATGGTACGGATTGCAGCGACGAATGCCAGCACGTTTTACAGCAGCGTTGAATCTTGACAAATTGAATACGGCTATAGACTTCAGATTATCCGCTTTTGCCAGAGGGGCTTAACGCCAACTGGTTATTGGATTTCATCACATGCAATCGACTGACCTGCATCACGACAGCGCAGATACTGCCGATGTCCTGAGGAAACCGCAGGCGCGGCGTATGTAGTAGCAAGTGTAGTGAAGCTGGGGCGTGCAGCCGGACAACTCAACGAAAGAATTTGCTGCCCCTGCTATTGGGCAGTTGGATTAATGCCAGGACCGTATCCGTGATGAGAGGGTGGTAACAATCAATGCCAGGATTGCGGAGAATCCAGCCTTAGGGAAGGTGCGATTTAATCGTCAGTTATGAGAACATAAGGCTTTCTTTGCCATAGATTTTTCACGATGCCCG
>NZ_CBFFRJ010000215.1:0-4702 GCF_965644225.1 Phytobacter sp. V91
ATATCGCGATCGCGACCTGCGGTCGCTACAAAAACAAAACCCCACGAAAAACGTGGGGTTCGTCAGCAATCTGAAAGCGCCCTGAGGCGCTTTTTTATACACGGAGAATTGTCCGGTTATTATTACAGCACGTGCACCGAGGCCGTGTTGGTGGTGCCGCTGGAGACCAGAGCGCCAGAAACCATCACTACTACGTCGCCTTTCTGCGCCAGACCGCTCTGTACGGCCAGCTCTTTGCCCTGACGATAGAAATCATCAGTGGACGCGATTTCGTCGACCAGCTGCGCGACAACGCCTTTGCTCAGCACCAGCTGACGTGCGGTTGTTTCGTTGGTGGTCAGCGCCAGGATGGTGGCATCCGGGAAGTATTTACGCACTGCGCGAGCAGATTTGCCGCCCTGGGTAGCAACCACGATCAGCGGCGCATCCAGTTTCTCAGCGGTTTCAACTGCACCACGACAAACTGCTTCAGTGATACGCAGTTTACGGCTGTCATTGTTGAAATCCAGACGGCTGGTCATGACGCGGTCAGTACGTTCACAGATGGTCGCCATAATGGTGACGGCTTCCAGCGGGTATTTACCTTTCGCGGATTCGCCGGACAGCATGACTGCATCGGTACCGTCGAGGATGGCGTTAGCTACGTCGCCTGCTTCTGCGCGGGTCGGACGTGGGTTTTTGATCATGGAGTCCAGCATCTGCGTTGCAGTGATAACCACTTTGCGCGCGCGGATACATTTCTCGATCATCATTTTCTGCGCGAAAATAACTTCTTCAACCGGGATCTCAACGCCCAGGTCACCACGAGCAACCATGATGCCGTCAGAGGCTTCGAGGATTTCGTCGAAGTTGTTCAGGCCTTCCTGGTTTTCGATTTTGGAGATGATGTGGATGTTTTCGCCGCCGTGCGCTTTCAGATGCTGACGAATTTCTTCAACGTCAGAACGCTTACGGATGAAGGAAGCAGCTACGAAATCAACACCTTGTTCGCAACCGAAGATCAGGTCTTGCTTGTCTTTCTCAGCCAGTGCAGGCAGCGCGATGGAAACGCCCGGCAGGTTAACGCCTTTGTTCTCACCGAGATCGCCGTTGTTCAGCACTTTACAAATAACGTTGTTGCCTTCAATGGCAGTGACTTCCATACCGATCAAGCCATCGTCAACCAGAACGGTGTTACCTACTTTCAGGTCTTCGGTGAAGCCTGCGTAAGTCACTGCGACGATTTCACTGTTGCCCACAACGGTTTTGTCGGTGGTGAAAGTGAAAGTCTGACCCGCTTTCAGTGCGACGTCATTACCGCCTTCCAGTTTGATGGTGCGGATTTCCGGACCTTTGGTGTCCAGCAGAATCGCCGCTTTTTTACCGGTTTTGCTCATCACGTTGCGCAAGTTCTGGATGCGCTGGCCGTGCTCAGCATAGTCACCGTGAGAGAAGTTCAGACGCATAACGTTCATGCCTGCGTCCAGCATTTTGGTCAACATCTCTTCGGATTCGGTTTTCGGACCGATGGTGCAAACAATTTTGGTCTTTTTCATGACAGTTTTAGTCTTTAAGTTGAGAGAGGGATATGGAAATCACGCTCCGGTGAGCGCTAAGCGCCGGAGTAAAGCCTGTGTTGCGAAAATTGCGATGCCACAGCCTAAGGATAGGTGACATCAAAAAAGCGTGCAGAGTAATAGAGTGTGCCCGTGTCTCAGCCCAACGGGGTATACAGCGATGTGATGATAGATATTTACAGTTCAATGAGCTGAAACCATTCAAGAGTGAATAGACAGCCATTATACGATGAAAAATAGTCAAAAGGAAAATGAAAACGCTGTTTCAAAATGCATCTGTGCAGTTTCACAACGAAGTGTTATCAACGTGTTAAGTTCGCACAAATTTGAATTCAGGCCATTGACGGCAAACTAAATCCTCGTCACACAAAAAAGAGCGCTATTCTGCCGGAAGTGATTGTAACGCCACCGTTTCTTACTGCCAACATTCACGAAACAAATACGGCAAAAACGGTGGTCAAAGTGCAAAAGCAAAATCGATTTAGCTATTAAGAATACGCAGTGCTTCCTCATGCAACCGGGGGCATCCGGACGCCAGTATTTTACCGCCAGATTCCGGGCGCTCGCCGCTGAGGGTGGTCACTACACCTCCGGCCTGCTCTATAATGGGGATAAAAGCAACTATATCATAGGGTTGTAATGCATATTCCAGGCATAAATCTATTTGCCCGGCAGCAAGCATCGCCATCGCATAACACTCGCCGCCGTAGCGGGTCATTAAGGTGCTGTCATCCAGTGCATTGAAGTTCACCTCCGGCGTACGCAAGATGTACTCAGGTGATGTGGTATGCAAAATTGCCCCGGCGAGAGGAATATCTTTGCGGGTGTGCATTTGCGCAAGTCCCTGCGGTCCGTTGCGCCATGCCTGCTTGCCATCAGCCCAGAATCGCTCGCCGGTGAAAGGTTGCCCCATCATGCCAAGATGGCCACGCCCCTCAACCGTCAGACCTATCAGCGTGCCCCAGACAGGCAAGCCGCACAGGAAAGGGCGGGTGCCGTCTACCGGATCGAGTACCCATTGCAGCGGGCCGGAGCCGGTGATGCCAAATTCTTCACCCATAATGGAGTGGTCGGGATAGCGGCGGGTAATGAGCTCGCGCATTACCCGTTCAGCCTCACGATCTGCGTCGGTCACCGGGTCAAAGCGATAACCTTCTTTCGGTTTACTGCCGACGTGCAAATTCAATTGTGAGCGAAAGCGTGGCAACGTCTGTGTATCTGCCAGATCCGCAAGTTCATGGAGAAAAGCAATATCAGGAAGCGTGCTGGTCATCATTCGATCCTTATGCATACCACAATGGGAAATTATTGATCTGCTCGTTTATGCCCGATATTGCATTATTTTGTTCATTTAGACAATGACTGGCGTGAAAAGAGGCTGATAGCGAAATTATCCCAATGGATGAGATCAACGATGCGCCTGAGCCTTTTACTGGGGAGTGGGCTGAAATTACTGCGTTGTGACTGATAGACAGACGCTGACGACCTGAACGGCCATGATGAAACGGCTTCGGTGAAAACGGGATTTTTTATTTTTTACTAAGAAGAAACTAAAAAGAGTACTGCATGAGATGGTGCGTCCGAGTGGACTCGAACCACCGACCCCCACCATGTCAAGGTGGTGCTCTAACCAACTGAGCTACGGACGCACTGAAAGATGGTGCGTTCAATTGGACTCGAACCAACGACCCCCACCATGTCAAGGTGGTGCTCTAACCAACTGAGCTATGAACGCATTGTTGTGCCTGACAACGGGGACGAATAATAGCGGCAGGTCGGGAATGTGGCAAGCAGAAAATAGCAATTTTCTTTCAGAATTCACGCGATTGCGGAACAATTATACATATTGTTCATATTTTGTTGATGTAAAAGGATGTTTTTTGTTCTACATCCCTTCTGGAGACGCTATGGGAACAACAAGCCAGCTAATTTGTCGTGTGCATACCAGGCCGATCTCGGTTCATTTCATCGATCCACTTCGAATAAATCTCATAAACCCTCCTGTGTCTATTCATGGCAGGTGCCGCTAAAGAGGTCGATATGTTGACAGCCAATTATATGAGGCCTCTTGTGAAGCCTCAGTAATCAAAATCTATGGCCTGGCGATGATATTATTTGTTAACAACCTGATCGAAAACTTCCATCCATCGATCCATTTGCATTTCCATGTTTCGGTAACCTTCAGGCTCATGATACCAGCCTTCAGTTGGGTAAAACTTAACACGCCATTCAGGGAATTGGATATCACTAACTTTTATAAAAAATCCTGATTGTTCCAGCGCTCTGTTTCTTGCTCCTTGATTTATGAATAAGGATTGAATCAGGCCCGTAGCGTCAGAACCAACCATTTCCAAAGCAGAAGGTAATTTACACCGCCAGCTTTTAATGTCATCAAAGGAGTACGTTTTCTCATGACCATCTGATTGTAATTTGATGGTCCTGGTATTTGCGTTTAGCACCATGGATGTCAAATATTTCTGTTTTTGACCAAAAAAATTTGGAAGGCATTCTCTGAATTCGTGTGAGTAAATGCCATCATTGTTATCGTTGAAATTGTCGTAGCTATATACCGAATTACATCGATGAAGGTGCCGTGGTAGTGCTAAAAGGAAGATAATAAGACTGATTGGCGACCAGTACCAAAAATATCGAAGAACCGCATCTGCATTATTATGGTTTGCAAGGTAAACAAGTCCGGGGATGATGACGCATGCAACCCATAAGCTTTTAACGGTCAGAATGCCTGGCGCTTTCCTTTCTGAAGTTTTAGCCGAAAGGTACTTTCTTTTTTGTTTTATATAGCTCGGGATAATGGAAAGTATGATTATTAAACCTATTATCCCCGGTATATCAAATAAAAAATTAAAAAAATGGGAGATGAAGTCGCTGATTCCGAATGAAATAATATAAGCAAAAATTGCAGGAGTGGCCAAAGCTATCCAAAACCGCTTGAATGATAGTAATCTGGGAGTTGAAACCTTAGAACTAACAGACATGTTGTGTCCTTAAGTTAAATTTTGGGTTTTTACCCAATGCACCAAAACCACCCTCTTAAAAAGAGAGTGTTAGGGAAGGTGCGATTTAATCGGTGGGGTTCAGTGGAGTCCTTAGCTGTATTAGCCTTACCTTAGCTGAGCTGTATTATC
>NZ_CBFFRJ010000216.1:0-4649 GCF_965644225.1 Phytobacter sp. V91
ACAGCTCAGCTAAGGTAAGGCTAATACAGATAAGGACTCCACTGAACCCCACCGATTAAATCGCACCTTCCTTAGAATTCTCCGAAAGTTATGCCCGTCAGCGCCTTTAGTTGAAAAATGTAATTTTATATTCCAGGCTTAGATAACGCGCTGAGACACAAGCGGATAACAAGAGGATGGAATATGAAAAAGAATGTCGCAGGAATATTAGGTGCAGCAGCGATTCTGGCAATGTTGGCTGGTTGTACAGCTTACGATCGTACCAAAGATCAATTCACCACCCCGGTGGTGAAAGATATCAAAAAAGGGATGACCCGCCAGCAGGTGATGCAGGTTGCAGGCCGACCTTCTTCTGAAGTTTCGATGATTCATGCCCGTGGTACTTGCCAGACTTATATCCTGGGTCAACGAGAAGGTAAAACCGAGACCTATTTCGTGGCGCTGGATGAGACCGGGCACGTAATGAACTCGGGCTATCAAACCTGTGCTGAATATGACACCGATCCGCAGGCGGCTAAGAAGTAATTTTTCGTTCTGAACGTTGAACAAAGTATAACTGCCTGAGTGAAGTGAACCCCTGAGCCTGAATATTCCATGCTCAGGGGTTTTGTTTTTCAACGCAACCTATCAGCCATTTTTCCGTCAAACCCTGAGAAAACAGTTGTCGAATGCACGTCAGCGCGACGAGCAGGGTAACAATCGGCTATGATAGGGGTTTCGTGTTTGTTGAATTTGTTTTAGTGAACTCTTCGCCTATGAAAACTTTACGCCAGCAAAATCGCCGCGTGATCAGATATGTTCCTCGTATTGAGCCCGCGCCACCGGACCATGCCATAAAGGTTGATGGATTCCGTGATGTCTGGTTATTGCGTGGGAAATATGTGGCTTTCGTGTTGATGGGCGAGCGTTTCAAACGTTCCCCGGTCTTTACCGTGCCGGATGCGGCCCAGCGTTGGGCAGTGCAGACGCGGCAGGAAGGCGAAATCGAAGAGTAACAGATAAACCGCCTGACGATGCAGGCGGTATTCAGTGTGTGATTAACGGTGCGCCAGTTCGGCGTCGTCTTCACTGTCCAGAAGGGTTTTATCGGTCTGCTTCAGCCACTGACTGGTCAAGGTACCAGCAGTCATTGAACCGTTGACGTTCAGCGCCGTACGGCCCATATCAATCAGCGGTTCAACGGAAATCAGCAACGCGACCAGGGTGACAGGCAGGCCCATCGCAGGCAGCACAATCAACGCCGCAAAAGTCGCGCCGCCGCCGACACCCGCAACGCCCGCAGAGCTGACGGTTACGATCCCCACCAGGGTTGCTATCCACAGAGGATCCAGTGGATTGATACCCACCGTCGGTGCCACCATTACCGCCAGCATGGCAGGGTAGAGGCCCGCACAACCGTTCTGACCAATGGTCGCGCCAAAGGACGCGGCGAAGCTGGCGATGGATTCCGGCACGCCCAGGCGACGGGTTTGCGCTTCCACATTCAGCGGAATAGACGCGGCGCTGGAGCGACTGGTAAAGGCGAAAGTCAGAACCGGCCAGACTTTGCGGAAAAATTTCAGCGGACTGACGCCGTTAACGCCCAGCAGAATGCCGTGCACGACAAACATAATGCCCAGACCAAGATAAGAGGCAATCACAAAGCTGCCGAGCTTAATGATGTCCTCAATATTGGAGCCTGCAACTACTTTGGTCATCAGCGCCAGCACACCGTAAGGCGTCAGTTGCATAACCAGGCGTACCAGTTTCATCACCCAGCTTTGCAGCGTGTCGATTGCGGTCAGTACGCGCTCGCCCTTCGGCGCATCATCTTTCAGCAGCTTAAGTGCGGCAACGCCGAGGAAAGCGGCAAAAATCACCACGCTGATGATGGAGGTTGGATTGGCGCCGGTCAGCTCGGCAAAGGGGTTTTTCGGCACGAACGACAGCAGCAGTTGCGGAACGCTCAGATCCGCGACTTTCCCGGCATAATTGGTCTGAATCGCTGCCAGGCGCGCGGTTTCTGCCGAACCCTGTACCAGGCCTTCGGCGGTTAAACCAAACAAGTTGGTCACCAGCACGCCCACTAATGCAGAGATCAGGGTGGTGAACAGCAATGTGCCAATGGTTAAGACGCTGATTTTGCCCAATTGCGAGGCGTTATGCAGACGGGCAACGGCGCTCAGAATCGAAGCAAAAACCAGCGGCATGACAATCATTTGCAGCAGTTGCACATAGCCGTTGCCGACCACATTGAACCACTGAATCGAATCTTTCAGTACCGGGTTAGCCGCGCCATAGATAGCCTGTAGTGCGAGGCCAAAAACGACGCCAAGGCCTAAGCCCGCCAGTACTTTTTTCGCCAGACTCCACTGCTTGTGGCGGGTTTGCGCCAACAGCAATAGCAGAGCGACGAATACCACGATATTCGCGATTAAAGGAAAATTCATCCCCGTTCTCCTGATGTAATTATGTGGCAGGCATCCTCATACCCACCTGTGGCGGAAGGTTAGCAGAAGAGCCTGCTGAGGCTTATATCCAAATGGAATGAATTATTCTATTACTGGCGTTTCTGGCTGTTTAATGGCCGATTTGCTGGTGAATAAAACGATTGAACTGGGTTTGCAGCAGATTGATCATCTGTGATGACCAGCGCACTGCACTGTTATCGGGCATCGTCTGCGGCATCCACAGTGCCCAGGTGAACAGCGCCATGCACAGCGCGCGCTCCAGTTGATTACCTTTTTGCGGCGCCAGCAGCGGCAGACGAAAGCGCCAGCGGCATGGCCAGAGCAGAGGAACACCGGCGGGGGTTATCATGTCGGCCAGGATGTGGCTTAAATAGCCCAGCACCATGCCCTGCAAGGCATCGGTAGGGATTATCCAGCTCTCCGGCACCTTAAGATAGAACAGCGTCAGGGCAATAAAGACTGCGAGCAGGCTATGGGTAAAGCCGCGATGCCCGAACATGCGGGCAACGGGTTTTGAGATCCATTTCAGGCGCTGGCCGAGAAAAGACTTCGGGTGGTCAATATCAGGTAACAGGCAGGTCAGAATGGCGGAAGGCACAATATGCCACCAGTCACCTTGTGCCAGCACCGGTGTTAATTCGGCATTTTTAGCAAACACCGCGCAGGCAATAGAAAAAAGCAGGTGTCCTTCCGCCGTCATGATAAAACTCACCCAACTGTCGATGTATACAGTATAGGGTTTTTATACAGTAGACGGAAGAGGTGACGGTGTAACTCTTTGTCACAAGGATGACATTTATCGCGCCAGCCAGCCGCCGTCCACCGCAAGGGTGTAGCCGTTAATATAATCTGCTGCCGCAGAGGCGAGGAAAACCGCCGGGCCTTGCAGATCCTCCGGGTTGCCCCAGCGCCCGGCAGGGATACGTTCAAGAATGGCTTTGTTACGGTCTTCGTCTTCCCGCAGTGCCTGAGTATTGTTGGTTGCCATGTAGCCTGGCGCGATGGCATTGACATTGATATTGTGCACCGCCCATTCGTTTGCCATCAGGCGCGTGAGGCCCATCAGACCGCTTTTTGACGCGGTGTAAGAGGGGACGCGGATCCCGCCCTGGAAAGAGAGCATGGAGGCGATATTGATTATCTTGCCGCCGCTACCCTGGGCGATAAACTGGCGGGCGACGGCCTGGGAGAGGAAAAAAACCGTCTTGAGATTAAGATCCATCACCTCATCCCAGTCTTTTTCGCTGAATTCAAGGGCATCACAGCGGCGAATAGTCCCCGCATTATTAAGCAGAATATCAACGCGCCCCATCTGTGAGGCGGCTTGCTCTACGATGCCGCTAAGCGCATCCTGCCTGCTCAAATCCGCCTGGACCGCCAGAAAACGTCTGCCCAGCGCCGTAACCCGTTGACGGGTTTCTTCCGGCGTTTTACGTCCGACGCCAACAATGTCACAGCCTGCCTGGGCAAGCCCCAGCGCCATACCCTGTCCCAGCCCGGTATCACAGCCGGTGACAATGGCGACTTTATTTGCCAGCGAAAAAGCATCAAGAATCATAGTTACCCCGTCATGGTTAGGCTCACATTACTCGAGCTAAGAATAGGGGTAAAAGAGGTGAAATACAAATAAAATGAAACGATGTTTCAAAAAAATAAAAAGGAGGTGTTTGCGCACCTCCTCCTGTTGCCCGTTACCCGCGCAGATGGGTCAGGGTCAGCGCTTCAAGCGTGTCCAGCTTAACATCGGCAAGCGCATAACGCGGGTCGTGTCGGTGCTCTTCGGCTGGAACCACGATGGAGCGCATGCGCGCCGCTTTGCTGGCAATCATGCCATTCGTGGAGTCTTCGAGCGCAACGCAGCAAGGCGGATCAACACCCAGTCTGGCGGCACAGTCGAGATAGACCTGAGGATGTGGTTTGCTCAAGGGGAGATGTTCGGCGGAGGCCAGCGCGTCGAAATTGTCACGCAGGTCGAACATGGCCAGAACTTTTTCCAGCATATGTAGTGGCGATGCTGAAGCCAGGCCGACCTTCAGTCCGTTCGCTTTACACAATGCGATGGCTTTGCGGGCACCCGGCAACAGCGGGCGCTGTTCTTCAACCAGAGAAATGGCGCGGCTGATAATGTGTACTAGCTCAGACCTGATCTGACAGTTACCGGTTATTTATACAGGTGTCTGTCAGATTAAATCTGGTTCA
>NZ_CBFFRJ010000217.1:0-4435 GCF_965644225.1 Phytobacter sp. V91
CGGGCATCGTGAAAAATCTATGGCAAAGAAAGCCTTATGTTCTCATAACTGACGATTAAATCGCACCTTCCCTAATACAGATAAGGACTCCACTGAACCCCACCGATTAAATCGCACCTTCCCTTGGTTATATAGGTGAGCAGCCATGTTTCCAGTTCGCCTTTGGTCATAACCGCATGTTTATCGGAATCGTAGTCCACGCGTTCCCGTATGTTGGAGAACGTTGTGCCAGGTAGCCCGTGTATTTTTTTTAGCACCGTCCCCATCAGGCGCTCGATATGACCACCATAGCGCGGTCTTTTGACAGGGCGAAATTCAAGGTTGATACCGTACGCACCGCATGATTTGCGAAAATTATCTGAGCGAAAGTCAGGTCCATTATCAACATGAATAGTGGCTGGCTTGCCCCAGACAGGCCACTCTGCATCAATCTTATGCAACATAATCCATTCTTCCTTGGGAAGCATGGAATGGGCAACGCACATTGCTACTGACGTTTCCGAGGGTGCATCCAGAGAAATGTAATATCCAGTGATCATTCGGCTATAGACATCAATAGCCAGTGTCATCCAAGGACGTCCGATGGGCTTTCTGTGGATGTCATCCACAAGAATGACATCGGCAAGCGTGTGATCAATCTGAATCACCGACAGGGGATAATCAGCATTCGGAAATGCTCCGGGAACCGGATTAAATTTGTTCCGGGCTTTTTCTTTGTACCCACGTTCCCGCAGTACAGTACGCTCCGGCAGTCGCGCTATCCGGGCGCGCACCGTCATGTGATTGGGAGGCTGAATACCACTTTTACGACAGTTTGAATCAATGAGTTCAATGGTCTTGCTGACAGACAGACGCTGGCTAGTGAGATAGTGATTCAGCAGCACGTCCTCAATGATCGCCTCCACCTCCGGAGAAATACGGCTCCTGCCGGTCCCCCAACCCCGCTTCATTGGAATAAGGGCGCCGACGTTACCATAGCTACTGTATCGCTGTATCCAGCGGTACAGGGTGGCTGCATTGATGCCCACTTCTTCTGCGCGTTTTTTTATGTCTTTACGACCCGAATACCGTCCTTCTATGAATGGTTGAATAGCAGCATAACGCTCCTGAGCGGCTTTCCAGTCCTCATCCGCGATATCATTAATATCGGTCGCATATGCATAAGAAATCGCCTCAGGACGCTCTACAGGCCTCAATTCGCCTATACGAAGAGGAACATGCCTACCGGTATCAAGATTTACGCCTATGATGGTACTGAAGTCGAGCAACTGAGCAATTCGATATACAACGTCTCCGTGGCGGACAAAACTCCCAACCGAAATGGAGATCATTGCTCTCTGCGGTTCGAACTGATCATCGCTACCGGGGTATTCATCATTGTCATTCATGGTGAGGGATCCAGATTACAGTGCTGCGGTTGAGCGTTTGCGACATATCGCAGTCAAGTTTTCGGGTTGAAAGCAAATGCCATATCAGCGATTGCCCTGTAGCTTCATACAGACCGGCAAAGCAGCGTGACAGAAGGTAATCAACCGTAACCGTTCCAGCCTGCCCCACGATGTCCATAACCATATTTATTTCTTCATTCTGAAAAAACATAGCTTTGTATCGACTGAGCCATCGAATGTTCTCGAGACGCAGCTGTCGGATACGGGATTCATCATGGATATGGAACTCCCAACCATTATGCCTTGCGTAACGGCACGCAGCCTTCCACTTAGGCAACCATTTTCGCCAATTTTCACGCCACTCTTTAGCCGGTTTTACTTCAACCAGGCAGGGTTTTGGATAATTTTGATAGCTACGGTTACCAAGATGGTAGTAAACGAGAAAATCCGGGGTATAGGAATACTGACGTCCGTTTGCGCCAGTGAAAGGGATTTGGGCGGGCTGGGGGATGATGTCGAGGACATTGAGGTTAAATTCATTGAGAATGATGAAGTCGCGCTCAAGCGTCGATTCGAATTCAATGCCTGTTTCCCCACGAAAAGCGTACACGCCAGAAACGCTACGACGCGTTGGGCGGATTTTCCGCTGCTGCACGGGTTTGTAGTCGCGGCTATTGCTATACATCCGGAACCTCTTCAACTCTATTGCTAATAAGCTGTCGCAAGTATTTCTATAGAAAAGAACGGCAGCATGCGGGTTTGAAGGCTGCATCGTCGCACCTATAAGTATATCTTACAGCGGTTCCATTCCGGGTCCAGGAGAAATCTCGCTGGCCCACAATGGCGTACTCTTTCTCGATGAACTGCCGGAATTTGAACGCCGGGTCCTTGATGCACTGCGTGAACCTATTGAATCCGGACAGATTCATATCTCGCGAACGCGGGCAAAGGTAACCTATCCCGCCCGCTTTCAACTTATTGCTGCGATGAATCCCAGCCCTACCGGGCATTATCAGGGAAACCACAACCGCTGTACGACAGAGCAGACGTTACGCTACCTGGGAAGGCTGTCCGGGCCTTTTCTCGATCGCTTCGATTTATCGCTGGAAATTCCCTTATTACCTCCGGGACTGTTGAGCCAGTCGCAGCATAAAAGCGAGTGCAGCGCGATCGTCCGGGAAAGGGTCACCAGGGCACAGGCATGGCAATATCATCGCCAAAATAAGCTTAATGCCCACCTGGAAAACCGTGAGATGCAAGAGAGTTGTGCGCTTGTTCAGGAAGATGCCCACTGGCTGGAAGAGACGCTAACCCATCTGGGACTTTCAATACGGGCATGGCAACGGTTGCTAAAAGTTGCACGAACCATTGCTGATCTTGAGGGGGAGGAAAAAATTCAGCGAGCACATCTGCAGGAAGCGTTGAGCTATCGCGCTATCGACAGATTACTGATTCACTTGCAAAAAATGATCGGATGAAAAAAGGGGCCGTAGCCCCTTTCTTAGTCATCAGAATCCGTATAGTCCTCATTCCCTTCCATCTGCGGTTTTCCGCCAGAAAGAGTATGGAAACGCTTTGGACGCTTAACGCGCGCCATATACTTACACCAGACGCGTTCAGCTTCAGTCGTTGGCTCGCTTTCACCACGGCACACAGAGACGAAATGGTTTTCTTCTTCTGTTATTGGTTCGCGCTTTCCGAGATCCAGCTCATTGAATGCGTACCCATGGCGCTCAAGCAGTTGAGCTTCTTTGATGGTGAAATCACCATGACGGGAAAACCCGCGCGGATAATGTTTGTTATCGAAAAAACGATTAGTCGTCGTAAAGCTTTCCGCCATCCTGCACGCTCCTAATTCTTTGGCCGAGCTATTTATGGCGCGGAGTATTAGTTACGCTTGACAGAGTGTAAAACAAAAGATTTAAATCATTACGAGAAATAATTTTGCGGAGATTACTGTGGATACGGAATTGCTAAAAACTTTCCTGGAAGTGAGTCGTACACGCCACTTTGGGCGTGCTGCTGAAGCGCTTTATTTAACACAATCAGCAGTAAGCTTTCGTATTCGTCAGTTAGAAAATCAGCTCGGCGTTAATCTATTCACCCGGCATCGTAATAATATTCGCCTCACCGCAGCCGGGGAAAAATTACTGCCTTATGCTGAAACGTTGATGAATACCTGGCAAGCGGCGCGCAAAGATGTCGCCCATACGTCTCGCCATAATCAATTTTCTATTGGAGCCAGCGCCGCGCTATGGGAGTGCATGCTAAATAGTTGGTTAGGAAGGCTTTATCAGCTAGAAGAGGACCTGCAGTTTGAGGCGCGAATAGCACAACGCCAGTCGCTGGTGAAGCAGTTGCATGAACGCCAGCTGGATCTGCTGATCACTACCGAAGCGCCGAAAATGGATGAATTTAGCAGCCAGTTATTAGGCTATTTCACCCTCGGACTTTATTGTTCCGCGCCCGAAAAAACGAAATCGCAGCTCAATTATTTACGCTTAGAGTGGGGCCCGGATTTTCAGCAACATGAGGCGGAGTTGATCGCTAGTGATGATGTTCCTACGCTAACAACCAGTTCCGCAGAAATTGCTCACCAGCAACTTTCTCTGCTCAATGGTTGTACGTGGCTCCCCGTTTCATGGGCTCAACAGAAGAATGGCTTATATACCGTTGCAGACAGCACGACACTTTCGCGGCCACTTTACGCGATTTGGTTACAAAACAGCGACAAGCAGAACCAGATTCGTGAGCTTCTGAAGGTAAAAGTTGTCGATTAGTTGGTTAAGCGTCTGTTTTATGCAGATGCTTTGCTGGCAAAGAGGGAAATATCTGTAAAAAAACGACAAAAAAAATCCTTAGTTTTCACTAAGGATTTTTCTTTCTTCTGGCAGGGGCGGAGAGACTCGAACTCCCAACACCCGGTTTTGGAGACCGGTGCTCTACCAATTGAACTACGCCCCTAATAGGGTGGCGGAACGGACGGGACTCGAACCCGCGACCCCCTGCGTGACAGGCAGGTATTCTAACCGACTGAACTACCGCTC
>NZ_CBFFRJ010000218.1:0-4404 GCF_965644225.1 Phytobacter sp. V91
ATCTGAACCAGATTTAATCTGACAGACACCTGTATAAATAACCGGTAACTGTCAGATCAGGTCTGAGCTAGTACAGGGTAATCTTTATAATCCCCGCCCCTGCATCCCCTGATACAACTTCGCCACGTCGACAAAATACTCCGTCAGATAGTTAATACAGACCTGAACTTTAAGCGGCAGCTTATCCTTTTCCGTATACAGCGCCCAGACCGGGCGGGGATCGGACTGATAGCGGGTAAATAAGATCTCCAGATTGCCATTATTGATCTCATCGATCGCCCACATCAGCGGCACATGGGCAATACCGGCCCCGGCAATCAACCAGCGTGAAAGCGTCATCGGATCGTTGGTGACAAATCGCCCCTGCGGGATCAGACGCGTGGAAATCCCCTCCGGGGCAATAAGCTCAAATTCGTTATCCGGGCGAACGCTGTACTCCAGCCAGGAATGATTCACCAGGTCAGCCGGTTTTTCCGGCACGCCATATTGCGCCAGATAGCTTTTGGCAGCGCAGACGATCATCGGCATCGCGCCCAGCCGTCTTGAGAACAGGCTCGAGTCCTGCAAGGCTCCGACGCGGATCACCACGTCCAGTCCGTCGGCAATCAGATCCGGCGCGGGAATGCCGGTCACCAGATTAATCGACAAACCCGGATACTCTTTGAGCATCTCAGCAGTGAGCCTGGCGAGTACATTTTGTGCCATCGTTGAAGAACAACCGATACGCAGAGTGCCAATAGGCGTGTTGTTAAAGGCGTAGAGCTGCTCATGCACATCCTGGACTTCGTGCAACATACGGCGACAACCCTGATAGTAAATCTTCCCGGCTTCAGTCAGGCCCAGGCTGCGTGTGCTGCGGTTTAGCAGCTTTACCTGAAGCTCATCTTCCAGTTTCGCCACCGTCTGACTGATCGAGGAAACACTCATTTGCAACTGCTTTGCAGCGGCTGTAAAAGAGCCTTGCTCGACCACTTTGGCAAACACCGACATACGTTTTAGTCGTTCCATTATTCACTCTGGCTTAAAAGTGATTTAGATCACATAATATAGATAACAGCATAACAGTTACGTTAATATACTATTCGCTGAATAATTAACGTATCACTCTCGCCTGGCCTGCTCACTGCTCCGTGGTGGTACGGATAAGAAATATTGTCGCCTGCATTCTCTCTAATCAAGGTCAACATGAGTCTGTTTCCCGTTATCGTGGTGTTCGGTCTGTCGTTCCCACCGATTTTTTTCGAATTGCTTTTGTCACTGGCGATCTTCTGGCTGGTGCGTCGTGTGCTGATCCCAACCGGGATCTATGACTTCGTCTGGCATCCGGCACTGTTTAATACCGCGCTCTACTGCTGTCTGTTTTATCTGCTGTCGCGCTTGTTTGCTTGAGGTAGAAGTGAAAACACTAACAAGAAATCTCTCCCGTACTGCTCTGACTGTCGTGCTGGTTATTCTCGCGTTCATTGCCATTTTCCGCGCCTGGGTTTACTACACTGAGTCACCCTGGACCCGTGACGCGCGCTTTAGCGCTGATGTGGTCGCCATTGCGCCTGACGTTGCGGGTTTAATTACCGTAGTGAATGTTCGTGATAACCAGTTGGTGAAAGCCAACCAGGTGCTCTTCACCATTGACCAGCCGCGTTATCAGAAAGCGCTGGAAGAGGCGCAGGCGGATGTCTCGTATTACGAGGCGCTGGCCAGTGAAAAACGCCGGGAAGCAGGACGACGTAACCAGCTTGGCGTTCAGGCGATGTCGCGTGAAGAAATAGATCAGGCCAACAACGGGCTCCAGACGGTATTACACCAACTGGCAAAAGCGCAGGCTACCCGTGATTTGGCGAAACTGGATCTTGAACGCACGGTGATTCGCGCGCCAGCAGACGGCTGGGTCACTAACCTGAATGTTTATGCCGGGGAGTTTATAACCCGCGGTTCAACCGCCGTGGCGCTGGTTAAGCAAAACTCTTTCTATGTTCAGGCCTATCTTGAAGAGACCAAGCTGGAAGGCGTACGTCCAGGTTATCGGGCAGAAATCACCCCGCTGGGGAGCAACCGGGTACTGAAAGGTACTGTTGATAGCGTGGCCGCCGGGGTGACCAATGCCAGCAGCAGTAGCGACAGCAAAGGTATGGCAACCATTGACTCGAACCTTGAATGGGTACGTCTGGCGCAGCGTGTGCCGGTGCGTATTCATCTTGATGCGCAGCAGGGCAATCTGTGGCCTGCAGGCACGACGGCAACCGTCGTTGTTACCGGCAAGAATGACCGTGACGAAAGCCACGACTCCTTCTTCCGTAAACTGGCGCATCGCCTGCGTGAGATGGGTTAAGCACTATGGGCCTGTTTTCCATTGCCAGCCGACACATTCGCTTTGCCTTAAAGCTGGCCTGCGCCATCGTGCTGGCGCTGTTTGTCGGCTTCCACTTTCAACTGGAGACGCCGCGCTGGGCGGTTTTGACGGCGGCTATTGTGGCAGCAGGCCCGGCCTTTGCGGCTGGTGGTGAACCCTGGTCGGGGGCGATTCGCTATCGCGGCATGTTGCGCATTATCGGCACCTTTATTGGCTGTATCGCCGGGCTGATTATCATTATTGCGATGATCCGCGCGCCATTGCTGATGCTGACGGTCTGCTGCATCTGGGCCGGTTTCTGTACCTGGATTTCATCTCTGGTGCGGGTAGAGAACTCATATGCCTGGGGACTTGCGGGTTACACGGCGCTGATCATCGTCATCACCATTCAAACCGAGCCTCTGCTTACACCGCAGTTTGCCGTTGAGCGGTGTAGTGAAATTGTTATCGGTATTGTCTGCGCCATTGTGGCCGATCTGCTGTTCTCTCCCCGCTCGATCAAGAATGAAATTGACCGTGAACTGGATAGCCTGTTGGTTGCGCAATATCAGTTGATGCAGCTTTGTATCAGGCATGGCGAGCCTGAAGAGGTGGATAAGGCATGGGGTACGCTGGTGCGCCGGACCACCGCGCTGGAAGGCATGCGCAGCAACCTGAAAATTGAATCGTCGCGCTGGGGGCGAGCGAATCGCCGCCTGAAAGCGATCAATACATTGTCGCTGACGCTGATTACCCAGGCCTGTGAAACTTACCTGATTCAGAACACGCGTCCGGAACTGATCACTGCGACCTTCCGCGAACTGTTTGAGGCACCTGTTGAGAATATTCAGGATCTCCATAGGCAGTTAAAACGGATGCGCCGGGTGATTGGCTGGACGGGCGAGCGTGAGACGCCGGTGACCATTTACAGTTGGGTGGGATCCGCAACGCGTTACCTGTTGCTCAAGCGCGGGGTGACCAGCAATACCAAAATCAGTGCGACAGAAGATGAGGTTTTGCGCCGTGAAGTGGTGGTAAAACCCGTATCGGCGGAACGTCACCATGCGATGATTAACTTCTGGCGCACCACTCTCTCTTGTATGTTGGGCACCTTGTTCTGGCTGTGGAGCGGCTGGACTTCGGGCAGTGGAACCATGGTGATGATTGCAGTAGTCACATCCCTGGCGATGCGTCTGCCAAATCCCAAAATGGTTGCTATCGATTTTCTCGTGGGAACGCTGGTGGCGTTGCCGCTCGGCGCTTTCTATTTCCTGGTGATTATCCCCGCGACGCAACAAAGCATGCTGCTGCTGTGCATTAGCCTGGCGGTGCTGGCGTTCTTTATCGGTATTGAAGTACAAAAGCGGCGCTTAGGCTCTCTGGGCGCGCTGGCCAGTACCATCAATATTATTGTGCTCGATAACCCGATGACTTTTCATTTCAGTCAGTTTCTTGACAGCGCGCTGGGGCAAATTGTCGGCTGCGGGCTGGCGCTGATTGTGATTTTACTGGTCCGTGATAACTCCCAGGCGCGAACCGGGCGCATGTTGCTCAACCAGTTTGTCTCGGCGGCAGTTTCGGCAATGACCACCAATTCAGCCCGGCGCAAAGAAAACCATCTGCCTGCGTTGTATCAGCAGCTGTTTCTGTTGCTGAATAAATTTCCAGGCGATCTGGCGAAGTTTCGCCTGGCACTGACGATGATTATTGCCCATCAGCGTTTAAGGGATGCGCCGGTGCCGGTCAACGACGACCTCTCGGCTTTTCATCGTCAGCTACGACGGACGGCGGATCAGGTTATTTCCGCGAGTAGCGACAGTAAGCGGCGGCGCTATTTTTCTCAGTTACTGGAAGAGTTGGGCGTCTATCAGGAAAAGCTTCACCATTGGGACGCTCCACCTCAGGTGACTGAGCCGGTCAAACGACTGACCGGTATGCTACATAAATATCAGCATGCTTTGACCAGCAGCTAAACGCGAAACCGACGCCAGAAGCGTCGGTTCAGACTGCTGACAAAGTCCTGGCCGTGAGGCCGGGACTTTGATCTAATTAAGTCAGTGCAATTAACGGACTGA
>NZ_CBFFRJ010000219.1:0-4398 GCF_965644225.1 Phytobacter sp. V91
AATCTGAACCAGATTTAATCTGACAGACACCTGTATAAATAACCGGTAACTGTCAGATCAGGTCTGAGCTAGTACATATAATATGCCGCCAGGCGCCTGGCGCAGACAAAATCAGCCGGGTTAATCGCCCCGGCTGATTGATGAAGAACTGATGTTCAGACTTACCTGGCAATCTCTACGCTGCGCAGACTGTCAGTACGAAACACACTCATTAGCTCAACCAGATGGCGCGCCTGGTCGCGCAACTCTTCAGCCGCCCCGTTTGATGCCCCCACCAGCGCCGCATTTTGCTGAGTAACACGGTCCAGTTGGGTGATGGCATCATTCACCTGGCTGACCCCTGACTCCTGCTCCTGGGTGGTGACGCCAATCTCATCGATCATTCCGGCAACGTGGTGCGACTGGCGCACCAGTTCCCCAATGGTGGTGCCGGCATGATTCACCAGCAACGCGCCGTTATCAACCCGGGTAATACTGTCCTGAATCAGCGCTTTGATCTCTTTGGCGGCCGATGCTGAACGTTGGGCCAGAGAACGCACTTCACCGGCGACGACCGCAAAGCCTCTGCCCTGCTCACCGGCTCTTGCCGCTTCAACTGCCGCATTAAGGGCGAGGATATTGGTCTGGAAGGTGATGCCGTCAATCACGCCGATAATCTCACTTATTTTGCGTGAGCTCTGGCTTATCTCATCCATGGTACGCACGATATTTTCAATCGCTTCGCCCCCTTTGGCGGCAATATCGCTGGCGGTATTGGCCTGCTGGTTGGTTACCCGCACGGTATCGGCATTCTGGCGAATAGCCTGACCAATCTGCTCCATCGAGGCCGCGGTCTGTTGCAGACTCGCTGCCTGCTGTTCGGTACGCTGGCTTAAGTCAGTACTTCCCGCCGCCACGTCGCTGGCGCCTGCTGAAATGGACTCGCTGCTTTCACGCACCTGAGTGACGATACTGCTCAGGCTCTGGCGCATCTCTTCCATCGCCGCCAGCAGACTGCTGTTGTCATTGCCTGCCAGTTTGACGTGGCTGGCCAGATTCCCCTGGGTAATTTCCCGCACCACTTCCAGCGCATAAGCCGGTTCACCACCTAGCTGACGCTTGATATAACGTGTTGAGATCCAGGCGATCGCCACCCCCAGCAGGGCGACTGCCGCAGCAATAATCAACAACAGGTTACCCGAAGCGCGCGCCCCGCTGGTCGAGACCGCCGCCGCGGCAGTGGTGCTCGCCTGCTGGGTCTCGATCATGCCGGAGATCTCTTCAAACAGATGCACCTGCAATGGCTGCATTTTCTCCACCGCCTGCGACTGGGCATCCAGCATCTGGCCGTTCTTCGCAAGGCTGACGGTCTGGCGCACCACGCTGACATACTCCTGCTGGGTGGTTTTGAATTTCTCCAGCATGGCTAAGACATCGGCGTCATGAACATTTTGCTGTAGCTGTTTGACCAGGGCGTCATTACGCCCTATCGCCTGCTCCGTCAGCTTCTCCTCTTCCATCTGACCTTGTTCATCGTCCTGAAACACCATGATAAATGTCGCCTTGGTGGCATCATTCAGATTGTCCTTTAACGCCTGCATGCTCAGCAGGTTCGTCAGATGGTATTTTTCATAATATTCAATATGTTTACTGGTACCAATCAGCTCCGAGCGTCCGAAAGCGGCAACCAGCAGACCGATAATAATAATGGAGGCAAAACCGATACCGAGCATTGCCCCCAAAGAGAAGTGTTTTATGCGCCGCATGTGTCCCTCGCGAATGTCAAAATGTCGCCAAATATCCTCATGCCCGTGCACCTTGTTGGCCCGGTTGAGGGGGAATATCGAACAGAATCACTATACGGAGCGTAAAACCCTACGGAAAATATGAAATAGCAATGGTTTGAGGGTGTGACAAACAGAAAGGGCAAGGGATGATGCTGCAAAAATATCGCCAGAGCGTCGACTCATCCCTGAGTCACGAGACTTGAGAACGAAGGGCTGATAACCCATTTTGCGCTGGCGGGTTAATCGGTGAGCTCTTCCATATGATCGATGGCAACATCTAAAATTTTTTCCGCATCAATGGATGCGTAGGGATAGCTTTGAATGATCTCTATGGGCTGCCCATCCTTAATGAATTTCTTCAGTTCATCCAGTTTGTACTGTATATGCGGCGCCACCAGAAAAAAGTCGAATGCCGGGGCGATACTCTCAAATCCCTGCGCGCCTGTGCCGCTAATCTGGATTTGATAGCGACGCGCATCAGCAACAATCTGCATTTTTTTAGCCAGCGTGGTCGCCGTATTACCGAATATGCAACATATTAGTAACCTTTTCATGATAATACCCTCGTGAGTACTCCCTCTAACCTATGCCTGTCATGGAATGAAAAATGTGGGTGACATCATTGCCCCCATCAGCAGTATAAAATTCCGCCAGTTCGCTACGCTGATCCAACGCAAAACAGGCCTGCTTTATTTCAGGTTTTCAGCCGGGACTTTTCACTGTTGTTGAACTGCGGTTTGTACTTCTCATTTCAGCACCAGGCTAATATCAATCGTCAGAGGGGCCCACGAGGCGCACTCGCCATCACTCCATACATCTGAGGTTTTTGCTATGCAAAATGAAGAACAACGGCTTATTGAGGGGCTTTTTCAGCGTCTGCAACAGGCAGAGCAGCAAAATGGTGCACGGGACGCACAGGCCGACAGTCTGATTAACCAGTTTGTCCACCAGCAGCCTGCGGCCCCCTACTATATGACGCAGTCGATCCTGATTCAGGAAGCCGCGCTAAAACGCCTCCATGCCCAGGTTCAGGCGCTGCAAAATGAGGTGGCAACCCTGAAAACACAACAACCTGCCAGCGGCGGTTTTCTGAGCAGCCTGTTTGGCGGCGGCAGAAGCCAGCCTCAGCAGCCGGTTAGTCAATGGAACAGTTCCCAGCAGACTATGGCGCCGGGTTATGGGCAGCCAGCGCCCGCATCCCCTTCCCGCAGCGGCGGTTTTATGTCAGGTGCGCTGCAAACCGCAGCCGGTGTTGCCGGTGGCGTGGTGCTGGCGGATATGCTCACCAGTATGTTCCACCATTCTCAACCTGAAGAAATTGTGAATATCATTGAGCAACCCCTTGAGCCGGTAGCCGATTTCACTCATCAACAACCGTTCAGCGATGTTGATCAAAGCAACTTTATGGATGCGTCGGACAGAAGCTTTTTCGATCCCCATGACAACGATGATGACTTTGGCAGCGACGATGACGGGTTTCTTTAACCGCTAATCCTGCCCCTTATCCGGGGAGCAGCACCGGATAAGGGGCATAATCTGCGGACCATTCATTTTTTATGATTCAGGTACCAGGCAATCCCCCACAACACCAGCGCGTGATCGTCCTCAGACGGCAGGCCGCTAACGCTCACCGCTCCCATCACCGCGCCAGAAGTATGCAGTAGCGGAAAACTGCCGCCGTGATCGGTAAATTTAAACTGATCGATAAAACCCTGGCAGTCCATACCCGCGCCGTTGTTTTGTTGATTGTCGACTCCGACCAGCATCGAGGAGTGACCGAAGCGCAGCACGGTATTGCGTTTGCGGCTCATCCACTCAATGTTGTCGGCAACGGAACCCGGCAGCGCGGCAAAAAACAGCGGCTGACCAAAGGCATACACTTCGATTGCCACCGGCGCATTTTGGCTGGCGGCGCGCTCGCGAATAGCATGGCCGATTTGCCATGCCGCCTCAAAATCAAAGCTTGCGAAACGGTGCTCTTTTTCCTGCGCGAGCAGAACATCTGAAGTCAGTGAAGGGTTCATAGGTAGCTCTTGTGAAGTGAAATAAGGAACAGCACTGAGCATATTTCACAAGAATTTTTATTTCAAATTAATTTATTTTGAAATTTACAAACCAATTAATGTTCAACAAATTGATTTTAAAACATTTATTAATGAAACAACAAAACGCTACCCCGGACAAGGTCAAAAATGAGATCCGTTTTGTGACTCAGGTCACTCAAATATCTGGGGATAGCCGTCATCTCCTGCCAAAAATGTCTGTCCTCATCATTCAGGCCGTAGCTTTATTTATTTATCGCTTCAACAAACCCGGATGACAATTTAATGACACAAAAATGAATTTAAATACTCATTAAACAACTCATTAAAAACATCAAAAATTACAAACATCAATGAACGTTTTTTAAAAACGTTTGTCACCGCCATAACAAAAACACTAACGCCTTGAATAAAAACATGAAAAATAAAAAAATCAGTGAATTAATAAACATATTCTAAACAAGAAGCTCTTTTCCAGATAATTAATTAAAACCGACATTACCTTAAGGTTGAGTTAAGGAAGGTGCGATTTAATCGGTGGGGTTCAGTGGAGTCCTTATCTGTATTAGCCTTACCTTAGCTGAGCTGTA
>NZ_CBFFRJ010000220.1:0-4376 GCF_965644225.1 Phytobacter sp. V91
CGGGCATCGTGAAAAATCTATGGCAAAGAAAGCCTTATGTTCTCATAACTGACGATTAAATCGCACCTTCCTTAGGTCGTGAGGATCTGCCGACGCAATCGCTTATTGCCAGTTTTTTCTTTTGCTTGTTTTGCCAATGCCAGGATTCATGCTGTTAGTTGGATCATTCTTCAGGTAAAAGCGTTTTAAACTCTCCGCTGCTTCATATAAATGTCCGACGTTATGTTCCGCAGGGTACTGCGCGCCACGCTGGCGCAATAATTCCAGCATCTTTTCCTTGAGAGCGTGCGTATCCACGCCTTTCTTCACAATATAATCCTGATGGAAAACATGGCAGAAGAAATGGCCGTAATAGAGTTTATGCACGAGCTGGCTGTCTATTTCCGGCGGAAGATGTTCGAACCAGTCGTTATCATTACGCCGCAGGGCGATATCCAGGGCCAGAATATCTTCCACCTCATCGGCATGTACGGCCTGATAACGAATGGCGGCGCCCGCGGCGGCGAAGCGGTGCAGGAAGGCTTTGTTGCCCTCTTCGGCAGTGCAGGCGAAGAAATCCCCTTCGGCGGACTGGAAAAACGTCGCCAGCCACTGCTGAGCCTCGCTGATGCCCTCGTCTGACATCTTCAGCAGCAGATGATGCTCATAGTTGTCACGCCAGCTTTTCATTCGCGCGGGCAGATGCGAGGGGAAGAGATGTCCCAGTTTTTGCATGGCGCGATCGGTGAAGTTAGGCCTGAACAGCGAAGCCTTCGCCAGCAGGGCGTCGGTGCGACCTTTAAGGGTAAAGAAGAACGGCATCTTATCGGTGCCGAGCTTGTCGATCATCAGGAAGGTATCTTTGCCGTACTTTTCAGCGATGTCATAGATATCCCGGTGCATATATTCACCGGCCACTGGCAGGTGAGTAAACTGGCTAAGAATATGGCGACGGATATGGTTTAGTACTTCAGGTTGATTGGTGCCAATATAGAAAACCTGCTGGCGTGACCGGGCGACGAAGGTATTAAGTCGGACGGCAAAAACGGCCAGCTTCCCGGCGCAGCCGGAAGATTCGAACAGTCTGTCCGGATCGGCGTTATAGCGTGCCGGCGTATCGGCATCCACATCGCGCACGCGGTTAACATAGTCAGAATCGTGTCCGCGGCGGCCATCGTGGCGAACATCGGCATCACTGACCCGCTCATCATCCAGCTTACCGAGGATCTGCTCAGGCGTACTGCCGCAGTCAATGCCCAGGTGGTTCACCAGCTGCAGTTTGCCGTTCTCGTCAATCCGCGCATAGAGCGACATTTCGGTCCACGCCGGGCCGCGTTGTATCAGCGCGCCGCCGGAGTTATTGCAAATTCCGCCCACCACCGAGGCGCCAATACAGGATGAGCCAATCACCGAGTGAGGTTCACGGCCCAGCGGCTTAAGGGCTTTTTCCAGCGCATAAAGCGTGGTGCCGGGAAACGCGATAACCTGCTCGCCTTTGTCGATCAGCAGCAGCTTATCCAGACGTAAGGTGCTGATGATAACCACATCGCGATCGTAATCATTGCCATTCGGCGTGGAACCTTCGGTCAGGCCGGTATTGGCCGCCTGCATAAGAATTATTTTATCCGCGCTGACACAGGCGGCCAGCACGCGCCACAGCTCCAGCAGAGCGCCAGGGAACACCACCGCCAGCGCATCCCCCTGGCCGGAGCGAAAGCCTTTACGGTAGCGCGCGGTCTTTGCCGGATCGGTAAGCAGATGATGGGGGCCGACAATACGCCGCAGTTCGCCGATAAAGGCCGGGTTTTCCTGAGAAATTGAGGAAGACATTATCCATTCCTTGTGCTGAAAGAATCATTTCGCCTTAAAGGATAGTCCTGACAAGTGAGTAATTCTCAGAAAAATAAGAGAATAACCATGCAACCCCGACTACGATTATGGCACACTGCGTTTTTTTCATGGTCTGGCCGAACAGTGGTCTGAAAAACGAGAGAATAAACGACATGAAATGGCTATGTACTGTAGGTGTCGCCGTGAGTCTTGCGTTGCAACCTGCACTGGCAGAAGAGATGTTTGGCAATCATCCGCTGACCCCTGAAGCGCGGGATGCGTTTGTCACCGACTTACTTAAAAAGATGACGGTCGATGAGAAAATCGGTCAGCTTCGTTTAATCAGCGTCGGCCCGGACAATCCCAAAGAAGCTATCCGCGAGATGATTGGCAAAAATCAGGTGGGGGCGATTTTTAATACCGTCACCCGCCCGGATATTCGCGCGATGCAGGATCAGGCCATGCAGCTCAGCCGCCTGAAGATTCCGCTGTTCTTCGCCTACGATGTGCTGCACGGCCAGCGTACCGTATTCCCGATTAGCCTTGGGCTTGCCTCCAGCTTCAACCTCGATGCGGTGAATACCGTGGGGCGCATTTCCGCTTATGAAGCGGCAGATGACGGCCTGAACATGACCTGGGCGCCGATGGTGGACGTTTCCCGCGATCCGCGCTGGGGCCGTGCCTCAGAGGGCTTCGGTGAAGACACTTTCCTGACCACCGAAATGGGCGTGGCGATGGTGAAAGCCATGCAGGGTAAAAGCCCTGCAGATCGCTACTCGGTGATGACCAGCGTTAAACACTTCGCCGCATATGGCGCGGTGGAAGGCGGCAAAGAGTACAACACGGTCGACATGAGCCCACAGCGCCTGTTCAACGACTATATGCCGCCTTACAAAGCGGGACTGGATGCGGGCAGTGGCGCGGTGATGGTGGCGCTTAACTCCCTGAACGGCACGCCTGCGACCTCCGATGGCTGGCTGCTCAAAGATGTGCTGCGTGACGAGTGGGGCTTTAAGGGCATTACCGTTTCCGATCACGGCGCGATTAAAGAACTGATTAAGCACGGTGTGGCGGCCGATCCGCAGGATGCGGTGCGCGTGGCGCTGAAGTCCGGCATTAACATGAGCATGAGCGATGAATACTACAGCAAGTATTTGCCGGGGCTGGTGAAGTCCGGGCAGGTGACGATGGCTGAGCTGGATGATGCCGCCCGCCATGTGCTTAACGTCAAATATGATATGGGGCTGTTTAATGACCCCTACAGCCATCTTGGCGCGAAAGAGAGCGACCCGAAAGATACCAATGCCGAAAGCCGTCTGCATCGCAAAGAGGCCCGCGAAGTGGCGCGTGAAAGTCTGGTATTGCTGAAAAACCGCCTTGAGACGCTGCCGCTGAAAAAAGAGTCTACCGTGGCGGTAGTGGGTGCGCTGGCGGACAGCAAGCGTGACATGATGGGAAGCTGGTCTGCCGCAGGTGTCGCCGGGCAGTCGGTGACGGTGCTGGCTGGTATTCGCAATGCGATGGGCATCAAAGGGACTGTTATCTATGCCCGTGGCGCAAACGTGACTGACGATCAAGGCATCGTCGATTTCCTCAACGAATATGAACCGGCAGTCGTGCAGGACAAACGCAGCCCGCAGGCGATGATTGACGAGGCCGTTGCGGCAGCGAAGAAAGCCGATGTCGTGGTTGCGGTGGTGGGTGAAGCGCAGGGGATGGCCCATGAGGCTTCCAGCCGTACCGACCTGACCATTCCGCAAAGCCAGCGTAATTTGATTGCGGCGCTGAAAGCCACCGGCAAGCCGCTGGTGCTGGTGCTGATGAACGGTCGCCCGCTGGCGCTGGTCAAAGAAGATCAACAGGCCGATGCGATTCTGGAAACCTGGTTTGCCGGGACCGAAGGCGGTAACGCCATTGCCGATGTGCTCTTTGGCGACTACAACCCGTCCGGCAAGCTGCCGATGTCCTTCCCGCGCTCAGTGGGTCAGGTGCCGGTTTATTACAGCCACCTCAATACGGGCCGTCCGTATAATGCCGACAACCCAAACAAGTACACGTCGCGTTACTTCGATGAGGCCAATGGTCCGCTGTATCCGTTCGGTTATGGTCTGAGCTACACCACATTCAGCGTTTCCGATGTGAAGATGTCAGCGCCGACCATGGCCCGCGACGGCAAAGTGACCGCCAGCGTTGAGGTGACTAACACCGGCAAGCGTGATGGCGCGACGGTTATCCAGATGTACCTGCAGGACGAAACCGCATCAATGAGCCGCCCGGTGAAAGAGCTGCGTGGCTTCGAGAAGGTGGATCTGAAAGCGGGCGAGACAAAAACCGTCAGCTTCCCGATCGACATTGATGCTCTGAAATTCTGGAATCAGCGCATGAAATATGCGGCTGAACCCGGCAAATTCAATGTCTTTATCGGTGTGGATTCCGCCCGCGTTAAACAAAGCGCGTTTGAGCTGAAGTAATCGTCAAAAGGCCGCGTAAGCGTAATGCCGATCAGTTAAGGATCGGTTGACCGATCCTTAATCTGCGGCACTATAACGGCTTCCACAACAGGGAGC
>NZ_CBFFRJ010000221.1:0-4260 GCF_965644225.1 Phytobacter sp. V91
TTATGGCGGGCTGTTGTCTGGCACGGTTCATGTGCTAATATCCTTTCAAGGTTTCGTACCTGGCCCTGGTTATCATGAGATCCGCCAAGATTGAACATGATTTCCGGGGCTTTGTTTTTTCTGGCTTAACGTTACACCGTCTTGTCCCGTCTGTCGATCTCACCCCGGTTTACCATAACATCTGTTGCATGCCCCGCCTCAGACGCCATCAGCGCGTTTTTATGCCCTCACCCGCAAACGATACGTCTTACCCCCTGAAAACCGCTCAGAATCGTACTGATGATTTGTGAGAGCATGAATTGTTATGCAGCAGTATGACGGCGTGCTGTTTTCAGGACAGATTCATTGTCAGCCCGTGAGGAGTAGGGCAACGAGCAGCACGAGGCGGCAGTGCGAACGCGAACACATAAGCACCGGATGATCTTCCGCTTCCTCGCTCATTCGCTCACTACGTTCGGTCATGAGACTGCGGCGAGCGTTACCGGCTAATCATGGTGATGATATTCACGGTGAATGCGGAATAATTAGCAAAATATTCTCACCGTTCTCACGGGGGTTTCGGGGGATGAAATCCCCTGAACCAGTCATGGTGGCACCTCGTTAGAGGGGACGCTGTGTGTACTGGCTTAAGGTACAGTGCAGTATGCCAGATTCTGTGCTGGCTGCAAAAAAAAACCTCTGCTGAAAAGGGCTGTTATCTGATATAGGTTGTTTAGTCTCACCGAGGTGTGTCATCTGTAAAATGAGAAATACCCGTCATCCATCAAACTGCCTATTTCTAGTTATCATGAACAAGGAAACGGAGGAACGACATGACATGGGGAATCATGCCAGCTTTCATGATTCTCGTTTCGCAGGCTTCAACATGGTGAGGCATCGAGGGTACTGACGAAGATTCGTGCCTGCTGCACCCCATAGGCTTTCAATGCTGTTTGCGATAGGCTATCTCGTCCGTGCTGCGCAACTGGCCGGAATAGCGTAAATAGAGGGGAAAATAAGGGAGCCAAGTGTATTTATTGCCACATAGCTGAATGATGATGAGCAAATATTAGCCAGCGCAGAGTGATTGAGTACCTCACCTGACGGATAGAGCCGCTCATCTAAGGGTCCCATCGATTAAATCGCATCTTCCTTAAGAAAAGCGTAGATACAACTATTTGGCACATTAATATAAAAGGTGCAGCAGTTCTTTAATTTTGCTTATGTACGGAATTCAGAGTGATGGAAAATCAGTCCGGAACTAATCAGAATTAGCCTTCGAATCACATATACCATAAATAATTCGAGTTGCAGAAATTCGGAAAGCGAGAGAGTTCCGCCTGGCTTACTTCGGTAAGTGATTCTGGTGAACGAATGTAACCAACACACTGTCAACTTGAAGGATGACGGGTATAGATATCAGTCTTACAAAAAAAAGCGGAAATATTTTATCATTCCCGCTTGTACATAGCAATGCACTAATAATTAGCCCAACAAGGATATTTTAATTTAGTTAAAACACATATTGAACACCAACACGATATCGAGTTTGCCTTTCGTCAGTTACTTTTGAATCACCGGAAACATTCGCTATAGACATGTAAGGCCGCCAATTTTTATCATATTTATATGTTAACTTACCCTCGTATAACCAACTTTCTTTGTCGTTATCCCATAATACGGTATTTTCTGAACGTTTCCATTCAAAGTCATTTGACAATGTAAACTTATCAGTTAATTTCAATCCGACCACCAGGTTAACCTGGTGTCCATGATCATCTTCCCCACTACCAGATGCAACTCTTTTATAATATGGGCGATATCTTAAGGTTGTTGAGACAATATCATTAAAAACAACACCGCCTCTAATGTATGGTCTGTAATTATTTGCTGACGAACTTGAGTCCAAGCTAAGACCACTTTCTAAAGAAAGTGCCTTATCAAACTTATATAGGTAGCTTGCTACAACTTCTGTCCCATTACTAACGGTATCGCTGTAAGGAGTATCTGGTTTATTATCACCTGACTTCCACTTAACCTCAGACGAAATACCAAAACCACTTGCAAAACGATGTGAAATTAACAAGCGATCTCGATGACCACGTTTTGCCGTATCTTTCATTTCATGCCTGTAATCAATTGTTACAGCGCTAGCATCAATGGAAAACAAAGATGCCAACGATATTGCCACCACTGACTTTATAACTTTTCCTTTCATCATATTAGATCTCTCTTAGAATTATCATTACAAAAACCAATTCACCACCATAAATCCAGGCAAAAAAACATACACAAAAATAAAACTATGTTTTGAGTTTTAGATAACACTTTTCCAAAAAAAAATATTTTTTTCTTGAGCTTAATCAAAGAAACACTCCCAATCAACAGTTTCGCAGAGGTAATATGGATAGCATTGATATCATAATTCTTTGGTAAAACTGATAAATCACTTAAAAATGTAATTGACAATGAAAATTCCAGATATACCAATCTCACTTCAAGGTGCTGGGTTTGTGGTGCTCAACCAACTTACCTCGAATATGAAAATTTGTTCATGCCCATGTAATTTGAAATGTCATTATTATATGCCCATGATACTTCAAGTTGCTGAAGCCTGAACCCAAGGCAGCGGTAGGGGGAAGTTGTTGGAGTACCACCATCCTGCATCTTGAAGTTAATTGGGTATAAATAGGTGTTGCGACTGAAATTTAAACATCATTCAAGCATATTCTATCAATCAGCACGGAGGCGGCATTGCTATGAGTTATCTTTAATGCTGACACACTTTATGCCCGTATACATTCAGAGGTTCTCTCTTCAAAATGCAATAAATTCATACCAAAATAACTTCAAAATGCGGGGGGGGGGTAATTAAATTTGCAACATTACTGTTTTTATGTTCATTCCCTGCTGTTTTAAATTTTATGAGTGTGAGTTGCAAAGAAAATAATAAAAATTAAATTATCTACAAAAATAAAAAGTAATTATTACGCACATCGCATCTCCTTATTCATTGCAGCCTTTGATTTTAATTGTCATGATCAAAGTTTCATATTCGAGGTAAGTTGGTTGAGCACCACAAACCCAGCACCTTGAAGCAAGTAGGGTCCGTTGTTAAGGAAGGTGCGATTTAATCATTCATAGTTAGGTTCATGACTACAGTGATTGCCGTTCATCCATCGTTTTCACTGTTTTAGGCGGTTTTTTGTTCATTTACTATACGATTACAAAGCAAAAAAATGGTTGCCATCGAATTAATCGCACCTTCCTTAATAGAAGCCCAGTGGTCAATATAATAAAAATATTCACGTCTCATTTTTTTTATACTTATTTTTATTCCTAAAGTAGGTAGCTCTACTAACTCCTATTTCAACCCAAGGATTATTTAAAGATTTTCTACCACCGCCGTGACTTCTCTTACCTCTTAATGATTGAATATAATGAGTGTGAGTTCTTTTCACATATTCATCAAATCCATCTTTCGATAGATTTTTCAAAGTCCACTTTGCAATGCTTTTAGCAATCCCCATCACTTCATTTTCATCCAGAGGTGCTGCGAATTGCAGGTTGTAGGCAATGGCTCGTTCATAGCAGGCATTCATCCACTGCTCATACTCCGGCCATCCCTGACGGATGGCGCGGTATGCCCACTTGCGGGTTTTATCGAACAGCATGCAGTTACGGCCTAAGCCGTAGTCGGCAACTATTTCCTTATGGTTCGCCGCGTTCAGGTCGAGAAAGTCGGCCAGCCAGTCCAGTGTGTAGAGTTCCGGCTGCCAGACGGCAATTTTCCAGTGCTCGTGGTTCGGATTTTTGCAGATGAGTCCCGAATACCCCGCGTCAGCCTCTAATTTTTTACGTAGCGCGTTTTCCACGGCCGCAGCGTACTTCAGCGGTTTCATTCTGCCGTCAGGGGCGGTGCGTATTGAGGTTGCCAGCGCGTACAGCAAGTGCGCATGGCCGTTTTCCGGGTTGGTGATGGTCAGCGTGGGGGCAGGCGCATTCCGGTCGCTCCAGTCAATGGTTGCACCAGCGCGATCGACGTCGAAGCCGAGCCAGAACATGGTATGTGGCTGGTTAAACTGGATGTACTTCGCAAGAATTGCGCGCTCTTTCCCGGCAATGCGCACACCGAAGTGCAGATCGTCCGAAAAGTACGGCTTGTGCGGAAGTCGTTCGTTAAAAAGTTCGAGTGCGGCGTTAAGCAATGCGCCCTGCGCTTATGGCGGGCTGTTGTCTGGCACGGTTCATGTGCTAATATCCTTTCAAGGTTTCGTACCT
>NZ_CBFFRJ010000222.1:0-4178 GCF_965644225.1 Phytobacter sp. V91
GGGGATTCGAACCCCCGATACGTTGCCGTATACACACTTTCCAGGCGTGCTCCTTCAGCCACTCGGACACCTCACCATATTGTCTTCCCGATGCTACCGGGACGGGCGCTAATGTAGGGAAAACTGACACTTCCGTCAATCTTCTTTTTCAATTAATTCGCGTGTTTAGACAAACTTCAAACAACCTGCTTCTTAAACGTTCTGAAATTGATTTTTTTCGCAGCAGAACCGTTTTTTCACGGTACAGGCACAGATATTTGCTATGTTGTTATGCCCGCCGATGAGCTGAAAAACATCGGCGCTTTTACGATCAAGGCATGGAAAACAACAGACAATAACGGGAGCTGAGATGCAGATTATCTTTTACCACCCCACATTTGACGGCGAATACTGGCTTCGTTTGTTAAGTGATGCCCTTCCTGGGGCGAACGTTCGCGTCTGGGCGCCCGGCGATGATGCTCCGGCAGATTATGCGCTGGTATGGCGACCACCCGTTGAGATGCTAAAAGGGCGTGCGCTGAAAGGCGTGTTCAGCCTTGGCGCCGGGGTGGATGCCATTCTGAACAAACTAAAAGCGCATCCGGAGATGCTGGCTGCACATATTCCCCTGCTTCGTCTTGAAGATACCGGCATGGGACTGCAAATGCGTGAGTATGCGGTGAGCCAGGTTTTGCACTGGTTCCGTCGTTTTGATGACTATCAGGCGCTGAAGCAGCAGGCGAAATGGCAGGAACTGGACGAGTATCATCGCGAAGATTTTACCATCGGCATTTTGGGGGCTGGGGTGCTGGGTTCGCAGGTGGCCGAAAGTTTACGTCAGTGGGGCTTTCCTCTGCGCAGCTGGAGTCGTTCACGCAAAACAATTCCCGGAGTCACCAGCTACGCGGGCAAGGATGAAATGGGCGATTTCCTGCGGGGGACGCGGGTATTGATCAATCTGCTGCCCAATACAGCGGAAACGGCGGGTATCATCAACCTGTCGCTGCTCAATCAACTGGCGGACAACAGCTATGTGATGAATATTGCACGCGGAGCGCATGTCGTCGAAAGCGAGCTTTTGCAGGCGCTTGAGAGCGGCAAAGTCAAAGCGGCAATGCTGGATGTCTTCCATCAGGAGCCGCTTCCTGCTGAAAATCCTCTGTGGGCGCATCCCCGCGTGGCTATCACCCCGCATGTTGCTGCGGTGACGCGACCGGATGAAGCCATCGCCTGGATTGCCCGTACCATCGGGCAAATCGAACGCGGCGAGGCCGTCAGCGGTCTGGTCGACAGGGAAAGAGGTTACTGATCACAAGGCTGTCTGGCCGGGTTTTCGTTAAAAATGGCGACGATAACTGCTATCCTTGCAGAAACAACTACAGGAGAGTTTCATGTATCCCGTTGACCTGCATATGCATACCGTCGCCAGCACCCATGCCTACAGCACCCTCCAGGACTATATCAGCGCCGCAAAAAGTAAAGGTATTAAGCTTTTTGCGATAACCGACCACGGGCCTGATATGGCCGACGCTCCCCACTACTGGCATTTCGTCAATATGCGTATCTGGCCACGGCTGGTCGATGGCGTGGGCATTTTGCGTGGTATCGAGGCCAATATTAAGAACATCGACGGTGAGATTGATTGCAGTGGCCCGATGCTGCCTTCACTGGATCTCATTATCGCAGGCTTCCATGAGCCCGTTTTTGCGCCCCATGATCAGGACACCAATACCCAGGCGATGATTGCCACTATCGCGGGTGGCATTGCGCATATCATCAGTCATCCGGGTAATCCAAAATATCCCATTGATATCAAAGCCGTTGCTGAAGCTGCTGCTAAATATAATGTCGCACTGGAAATTAATAACTCCTCATTCCTTCATTCGCGTAAAGGCAGTGAAGCGAACTGTCTCGCCATTGCGGCGGCGGTGCGTGATGCGGGCGGCTGGGTGGCTCTGGGATCTGACTCCCACACTGCTTTTACGCTGGGTGATTTTACGGAATGTCGTAAAGTGCTCGACGATGTGGGTTTCCCGCAGGAGCGTATCCTTAATGTTTCTCCTCGCCGAATGCTCGATTTCCTTGAGTCACGCGGTATGGAACCCATTAGCGAATTTGCTGAACTTTAATCACCTTATTTTACCGGAATCCTTGCATGAACGAATTTTCCATCCTGTGCCGTGTACTCGGCTCACTCTTTTACCGTCAGCCGCAGGATCCGCTGCTGGTGCCGCTCTATACGCTTATCCGCGAGGGCAAACTGGCCGAGAGCTGGCCGCTTGAGCAGGATGAGTTGCTGGAACGGCTGAAGAATAATTGCGATGCCCAGACGCTGGCCGCGGACTACAACGCGCTCTTTGTCGGTGACGAATGCCGCGTTTCGCCTTATCGCAGCGCCTGGGTGGAAGGGGCTGACGAGTCCGAAGTGCGGACTTTCCTCTCTGCCCGCGGCATGCCGTTGACGCAAACGCCTGCGGACCATTTCGGTACGTTATTACTGGCTGCATCCTGGCTTGAAGACCAGTCAGCCGAGGATGAAAGTGAGGCGCTGGAAGCGCTGTTTGCTGATTATTTGCTGCCGTGGTGCAGCACTTTCCTCGGCAAAGTCGAAGCTCATGCCACGACCCCTTTCTGGCGCTCGCTGGCGCTTCTCACTCGAGAAGCACTTTCTGCAATGTGGGATGAATTGCAGGAAGAAGAGGAGTGAAAAAGGTGATCCAGATCACATAATAAATGCAATGAGAATATATACGTTGCATTTATTGTGTTGCTAATCACAAATAATGGCCGCGTATCTGCTAAGATGCGCGCCATGAACTTACTTATCTCTCTCGCATTAACAACAGGTCTGCTGTCTGGTCTTTGGGGCTGGGTAGCCGTCTCGCTCGGCCTTATCAGCTGGGCGGGCTTCCTCGGTTGTACCGCCTATTTCGCCTGCCCGAAGGGCGGCGTCAAAGGGCTGCTTATTTCACTTTGTACCTTGCTGAGCGGTGCGGCCTGGGCGCAGGTGATTATTCACGGTAGCGCACTGGCTCCGCATTTAGAGATTTTTGGCTATGTAGTGACCGGGCTGGTGGCCTTTCTGATGTGTGTGCAGGCCAAAAGTTTGCTGCTCTCCTTTGTGCCTGGAACCTTTATTGGGGCCTGCGCCACCTTTGCCGGCCAGGGTGACTGGCGACTGGTGGTGCCTTCGCTGGTGGTAGGACTGCTGTTTGGATTCGTCATGAAAAATAGCGGTCTGTGGCTGGCATCCCGCCGCGTGGCTGTATTGCCTGAGGCACAAAAAAAAGCGTGACGGTGGAAGCCGACACGCTTTTTCTTTGCCTTTACCATCAGGATTCTGGTGGTACGGCCATCTCGCGGTATTTCACTAACACCTCATTTTTGTTCTCGGCTTTATTTTGCAGATCCCACAATCCGCGATCGATACCGTCATTGATGAGCAGAATGACGCCGGTTTCGATGGCAGACATCAGGCACAACATCACCGGTTCATTGGCGGTATAGCCGATTTCACCTTCCAGCAGACGTTGATAATCGATAAAGCGGAATACGCCAGCCTGCACCTCATAAGACAAAATCGTCTTGCTGGTGTTGACGGAGGAGAGGATCTCTCCGGTGCTGACATTCACCACGCGCAGGTTCACCGCAATCTGGTCAAGCTGGTACTGCGTGTCAGCGCCAATCCCAAAGTAACGCGCTCCCGCGCCCCCAGATTTTACATTGCTCTCGTAGCCAATAATCGAGCCCTCAACCATCACGTTGGCCGCGGTCAGAGACTGTAACGGGAAACGGTTGTTGATGGCGACCGTCCCGTTTTCCTGGGCGGCACGGATGATTTTTCGCTCGTTAAGCAAGTTTTGCAGCCCCTGGCGTTCCAGCGGGACAAACCAGCGTGAATCTTTAAGCTCGGTCACCAGCATAGAGGTGGCGCTTTGCGGGACGGCGGTGGAGAAGTTACTTGCCGGATAAGGTTTAAACTGTCCGGTTTCATCCTGAATGTTGTATACCGACACGAAAATCTTGCCGGTAGGCAACGGCAGGTGTGTTAAGTCCTGATAGCTTTGGGCCCGAGGTAATAAAGTAGGTTTTGCGGCCTGTTTTGGCGGCGCAGTTAAGCATCCGCTTAAGGAAGGTGCGATTTAATCGGTGGGGTTCAGTGGAGTCCTTATCTGTATTAGCCTTACCTTAGCTGAGCT
>NZ_CBFFRJ010000223.1:0-4158 GCF_965644225.1 Phytobacter sp. V91
GGTGCTGATACCCAGAGTCGAACTGGGGACCTCACCCTTACCAAGGGTGCGCTCTACCAACTGAGCCATATCAGCACGTCTTGGAGCGGGCAGCGGGAATCGAACCCGCATCATCAGCTTGGAAGGCTGAGGTAATAGCCATTATACGATGCCCGCATCCTGAAACTCGGCTACCCAGTTCTTTCTGTACAAAAAAAGAGATTGCTCTCTTTTCTTGTTTTGAGTTGATTCAGTTTTTAAACCAACTCAGGCGACGTAAAACGTTGCCAGAAAGTGGTGGTGGGGGAAGGATTCGAACCTTCGAAGTCTGTGACGGCAGATTTACAGTCTGCTCCCTTTGGCCGCTCGGGAACCCCACCGGACTTGATGGTGCCGACTACCGGAATCGAACTGGTGACCTACTGATTACAAGTCAGTTGCTCTACCTACTGAGCTAAGTCGGCATCAAGTAGCGCGCATTCTATGGAGACCTGCGAATTCATGCAACTAAAAAATTGCATAAAATGTTCTATCGCTCACATTTTGCACTAACAGCTCTGAAACTGCTGCGATTTCATGCAGCTCAGCGCAAAAATAGAGCAACAGCCAGGATTCGGATAGCAAACTCCTCACCGTTGTCCCACAATCCTCCCGGAAGCTTTCTCGCCAAATGACGAAAAATCCTTCTATAAAGGGTATGCAGCAGGTTGTTTGTATAAAAACAGCGATAGAGAGCAAAACTTACGTCACACCCGCCAGCAGCATCACCTGGCGCGCCTGGCGGCAGACCGTTATAAGACGGGTTGATATTAGGGTGTAATGGCGGTTAACAGGTGTAATTGCATACCTGTTGCCGGATGCTGATACTTTGCTTCCAAAGCGTCATATGATAGACATTTTTCATATTATTCCCTGTCATCTGGTGTTAACCTCCTGCCCATTGTCCTAACTTATTTCAATAACGTCGCGCCATCGTATTATCTACAGTGATGCTTCTCGCCATGTACTGGAAGCATATGTGGCGAGCCAGAATGGCAGGCAGAAAAGCTTATGAGTAAAAAAGAGCAAACGCTAATGACGCCGTACTTACAGTTCAATCGTAGCCAATGGGCTGCGCTTCGTGATTCAGTGCCGATGACGCTTACGGAAGGTGAAATCGCGCGGTTAAAAGGCATTAATGAAGACCTCTCGCTGGAAGAGGTTGCTGAGATTTATCTGCCACTTTCACGTTTACTCAATTTTTATATTAGCTCGAACTTGCGCCGCCAGGCGGTTCTCGAGCAATTTTTAGGCACTGACGGGCAACGCATCCCTTATATCATCAGCATTGCCGGGAGTGTTGCTGTCGGTAAAAGCACGACTGCCCGCGTACTGCAGGCGTTATTAAGTCGCTGGCCAGAACATCGCCGCGTGGAATTAATAACGACTGATGGCTTTTTGCATCCAAATCAGGTTTTAAAAGACAGAGATCTGATGAAGAAGAAGGGTTTTCCTCAGTCATATGATATGCACCGACTGGTGAAATTCGTCTCGGATATTAAATCAGGAGCGATCAATGTTACCGCTCCGGTATATTCGCACTTAATTTATGATGTCATCCCTGACGGTGACAAAACCGTCACCCAGCCGGATATATTAATCCTTGAAGGATTAAATGTATTACAAAGTGGAATGGATTATCCTCATGATCCACATCACGTGTTTGTCTCCGACTTTGTTGATTTCTCCATTTATGTTGATGCGCCCGAAGAACTTCTGCAACGCTGGTATATCAATCGCTTTTTGAAATTCCGCGAAGGTGCCTTTACCGATCCTGACTCCTATTTCCATAACTACGCAAAATTATCGGAAGAAGAGGCGACGCAAATCGCCACCTCGTTGTGGCAGGAAATTAACTGGCTTAATTTGCAGGAAAATATCCTCCCTACCCGTGAACGTGCCAGTCTGATAATGACCAAAAGCGCTAACCACGCCGTCGAGCAAGTACGCTTACGTAAATAAGCAAAGGGGAGTACAAACTCCCCTTTGTTAATTATTCAGCGCTGCGCAGGGAAATCTCCCCACCCATCCAGGGTTTAATCACGCCATCCTGCTCAAGTAATAATGCCCCCTGAGCATCAATGCCGCGAGAAATACCAAATATCTCTTTTTCGCCAATAATGAGCTTGACCGGTCGATTAATAAAATTATCCAGTTTATCCCAGCGCGACAGCCAGGGAGCTAACCCTTCTTCTTCGAAAAGGGCCAGCGCAGAACGCAGCTCGGTGATCAGACGTGCGGCAAGGATATTACGGTTGATGATAACTCCCGCCTCTTGCAGATTGATCCAGCCCTGATTTACCACATGCTCTTCGACATTACGCATCGCAAGATTAATACCAGCACCAATCACAATCTGCGCAGCATCACCGGTTTTACCTGTCAGTTCGACGAGGATGCCTGCAAGTTTACGATCGTCAAGATAGAGGTCATTTGGCCATTTTACGCGAATTTTCTCCGCGCCCAGCTCCTGTAAAACCTCCGCCATGACCATCCCAATGACCAGACTTAAACCGATTGCCGCTGCGGGCCCCTGCTCAAGACGCCAGTACATTGACAGATAAAGATTGGCGCCGAACGGTGAAAACCATTTGCGTCCACGTCTGCCACGACCGGCCTGCTGGTATTCTGCGACGCAGGCATCACCGGAGGCGAGCTCTGCTATCCTGTCCAGTAAGTATTGATTGGTTGAATCAATAACAGGTAAAACGGAGACATTTCCCCCTTTGACCTGCTCAGAAATGGATTTCTGACTCAGCAATTGAATCGGCTCTGGCAGGCTGTATCCCTTCCCTGGCACGGTAAAGACATCAACGCCCCAGTCGCGTAACGTCTGGATATGCTTGTTGATCGCAGCCCGGCTCATTCCAAGGCGCTCGCCTAATTGCTCACCAGAGTGGAACTCGCCATCCGCCAGTAATGAAACCAGGGTTAATGGAATTGTATTGTCCTTCATGAAATAACCTCTACCGCATTCACTTCGCCGCTCTGGCCGATGAAACGCACTTCTGGCTCCAGCCAGATATCAAATGCTTCACCCACACGTTGGCGCACCAGATGAGCCAGTTGCACAACATCATCGCTTGTCGCCTGGTTCTCATTAATGAGCACTAATGCCTGGTGCTGGTGTACCGCCGCGCCACCTACGGTTGTGCCTTTTAGCTGGCAGCGATCGATTAGCCAGCCTGCGGCCAGCTTTACGCTACCATCAGCTTGCGGGTAATGGGGGGCATTTGGCCATTCAACCAATAATTGCTCGGCTTTAGCCTGAGTAATCACCGGATTTTTGAAGAAGCTGCCGGCATTGCCGTTCACTTTTGGGTCAGGAAGCTTACTGATACGCATGTGACAGACGGTATCAAATACCTCCCGTGGACTGACGGTCAGCGGATCCAGACGGGTCAGATCGCCGTAGGATAAGACAGGCTGCCAACGTTTAACGAGGCGCAGACCAATCGCGACGATAACGTATCGATCCTGATACTCATGTTTGAATATGCTGTCCCGATAACCAAACTGGCACGCTTGTGCACTCAGACGCTTTGCTGTCCCGGTGGCCAGTTCAACACAATCTACGTATTCACAAACGCTTTTGACTTCAATCCCATAAGCGCCAATATTTTGGATCGGCGATGAGCCTGCGCAACCTGGTATTAGCGCCAGATTTTCCAGACCAGGCATGTCATGATCAAGGGTGAATTGCACCAGTTTATGCCAGTTTTCACCCGCTCCGACGTGAAGATGCCAGGCGTCTTCATCTTCCGTGACCTCGATACCCATGATACGGTTGACGATCACCGTGCCCGAAAAATCATCGAGAAAAAGAACATTACTGCCTTCACCCAGAATAAGGACAGGCTGTTGATTTTGAGTCGCTTGTTGCCATGCCTTCAAGAGTGACTGTGCGCTTTCAGCACAGACGATATTGTTAGCATTTCGATTGATACCGAAGGTATTCCAGGGCTTAAGGGAGTGATTCATAGACGCTATCCTGATGCAGAAACCGGGATAGTTTACCGTATCTGTAAGATGTACGCTTGTGGTTATAGAGAAGGTTTACCGTGGACAAAAACGCAAAAAGGCCATCCGTCAGGATGGCCTCTTCACTTGTTTGATGCCTGGCAGTTCCCTACTCTCGCA
>NZ_CBFFRJ010000224.1:0-4067 GCF_965644225.1 Phytobacter sp. V91
ATACAGTAATATGGTCATGGATGACTGACCATATTACTGGGGATCACTCAGCCCACGGGGAGAGGGAGCAAACACTAAAAGGCAACGCCGTTGCCCTTTTGCTTTTACTTTCGAATGAAATAAATTTGTGCTGCACGTCACACTGTCATTACAATGCTGCCGGAGAAACACATTCCAGGAGCTTATGTATGACCGTGAAAGTTATCGTCACTGATATGGACGGAACTTTTCTGGACGACGCCAAGCAGTACGACCGCGATCGTTTTATGATGCAGTTCACCCAGCTTAAACAGCGTGATATCGAATTTGTCGTCGCCAGTGGCAATCAGTATTACCAGTTGATTTCTTTCTTCCCCGAACTTAAAGAGCAGATCTCTTTTGTCGCCGAGAACGGCGCGCTGGTGTATGAGCATGGTCAGCACTTGTTCCACGGCGAGCTTACCCGCCATGAAGCCCGGGTGGTTATCGACGAGTTACTCAAAGATACCGCGCTTAATTTTGTCGCCTGCGGCCTTAACAGCGCTTATGTCAGCGAAAACGCGCCGGATACCTTCGTTAATCTGATGTCAAAGCACTACCACCGCCTTGAGCGCGTCAGCGACTACCATCAGATTGATGATGCGCTGTTTAAATTCGCCCTCAACTTGCCTGACAGCGGCATTCCTCAGTTGATGGACAAGCTCCACGTTTCGCTGGACGGTATTATGAAGCCTGTCAGCAGCGGCTTTGGTTTTGTAGATTTGATTATCCCCGGCCTGCACAAAGCCAGCGGTATTAACCGTCTGCTCGAACGCTGGCAACTCACCCCTAAAGAGTGCGTCACCATTGGCGACAGCGGCAACGATGCCGAGATGCTGCGGATGACGGACTTCTCCTTTGCCATGGCAAACGCAGGGGACGCCATCAAAGTCATTGCCCGCCACCGTACCGATGACAATAACCATCAGGGCGCACTGAATGTGATTCAGGCCGTGCTCGACGGCAGCGCGCCTTTCAACTGATTTTCCCGCCGGGGTATCTGCCCCGGCTGTTTATTCTGCTTCCCTCATCCCTTTCTCTCCGCTTTGTGCTTTGCATCAACTTTATAAACTTGCATTAACTTAATTTTAACTTAGATTATCATATGTAAGATTAATTAGTTTCGAATGAAAGCTGCGAGGCCATTATGACGTTCACCAGTGAAACATTACCCGCCGACCACAAAGCCGCGATCCGCCAGATGAAGCAGGCATTACGCCAGCAAATCGGCGACGTTCAGGCAGTCTTCGATAAGCTGCATGCGCGGATCAGCGAGCGGGTGGCAGAAATAAATGCCCTCAAGGCCTGCGGCGAGGCAATCTGGCCAGTGATTCCCTTCGCTGACCTGCAGGCAGGCCGGGTCAGCGATGCCCAGCGGGCGCTGATTAAACGCCGGGGTTGCGCGGTCATTAAAGGGCATTTTCCGCGCCAGAAGGCGCTGGCCTGGGATCAGCAAATGATGGCCTACCTTGAGCAAAATCATTTCGACGATCTCTATAAAGGCCCCGGCGACAGCTTCTTTGGTAGCCTCGAAGCCTCACGCCCTGAAATTTACCCCATTTACTGGTCGCAGGCGCAAATGCAGGCCCGCCAGAGCACGGAAATGGCAACCGTGCAGTCGTTCCTTAACCGGTTATGGCGGTTTGAAAGCGAGGGGACGCAGTGGTTTAACCCGGATGTAAGCGTTATTTATCCGGATCGCATTCGCCGTCGTCCGCCGGGAACCACCTCCAAAGGACTTGGCGCGCATACCGATTCCGGCGCGCTGGAACGCTGGCTGCTACCGGTTTATCAGCGCGTGTTCGCCAGCGTCTTCAACGGCAAGGTGGATGAGTACGATCCATGGAACGCGTCGCACCGTACCGAAGTGGAAGAGTATACGGTGGATAACACCACCAAATGCTCGGTGTTCCGCACCTTCCAGGGCTGGACGGCGCTCTCCGATATGATCCCAGGCCAGGGTCTGCTGCACGTGGTGCCGCTCCCGGAAGCGATGGCCTATATCCTGCTGCGCCCGCTGCTCGACGACGTGCCGGAAGATGAACTCTGCGGCGTGGCGCCGGGTCGGGTGCTGCCGATTTCCCAACAGTGGCATCCGCTGCTGATGGAGGCGTTAAGCAGTATTCCGGCGCTGGAAGCGGGAGATTCCGTCTGGTGGCATTGCGATGTGATCCACGCGGTGGCGCCGGTCGATAATCAACAGGGCTGGGGCAACGTGATGTATATTCCCGCCGCGCCGATGTGCGCCAAAAATCTCGCTTACGCCCGGAAAGTGAAAGTGGCGCTGGAGAAGGGAGCCTCGCCGGGAGATTTCCCGCGGGAAGATTATGAAGCCAGCTGGGAAGGACGCTTTACGCTGGCGGATTTAAACGACCACGGTAAGCGCGCGCTGGGAATGATGGATTAAACATCATACAGGCCTTCACGCTCTACGGCGGAACGTCGCATTCCCGGGCGTATCCGCCGTACCGATTCCCGTACCACCAGGGTGCCGTTAAGCAGCAATGAACCTACCGGTGAGTGCGGGCGAATCAGGCGCTGTTGTAAAAGCTGCACCGCTTCCATACCCAGCTCATCACGCGGTACATGTACTGCGGTTAATGGCACATCCTGGATAGCGGCAAGATTAAATGCATCAATGCTCATCACTGATACATCCTGGGGCACGCGCAGACCACGCTGCTGTAGCGCACGCACGGTGCCCTGCGCCATAAAATCACTCCCTACCAGAAACGCCGTTGGCGGCGACTTATGCGCCGGGTCATCCAGCCACTCCCCTACCCGCTCTTCGGCTTCTTTCGCCGCAAAACTGGGCACGATGATCAGATCCCGTTTCGTCTGGAAACGCAGATTGCGCTGTTGCCAGGCTGCCTTTATGCCCGCCAGGCGCAAATCCATGGTATAGCGGCGCAGGCACATAACGGTCACTACCTCACGGTGCCCCAAATCAAACAGATAATCGGCGGCAAACTCGCCGATAGCATGGTGATCCGGCGCAACAGCAGGCAGACGCATACGCTTATCACGACAGTTGATCAGCACACAGGGTTTGCCAAAATCTGCCGCCAGTTCATGGATATGGGGATCGTCGATGCCCAGCAGGATAGCAGCCTGCGTCTGGGGCAGATTCATGCGCTCAATAAAAACATTGGCATCGCTGTCAAGCTCTTCCAGCGCGCAGTAACGCAGGTGCACTTCATGGGATTCCAGCGCTTTGCTGATACTTTGGATCACGCGGTAGTAAAAAATATCGGAACGCTCATCAAAGGCTCGCTGGGGTGCGAAAACCACCAGGTTGTTCAGCAGCAACCGACCTGCCGCAATGCCCTCCATCACCCCCATATCACGGGCGCAGGCCAGTACCCGATTGCGGGCAGCGTCACTGGTATTGGCCTTGCCCGCCAGCACCCGGGAAACGGTGCTGGTCGACAGGTTGGTACGCTGCGCAATTTCGGCAATTTTTAGCTTTTTATCCATTCTGTGATCTTGCTCCGTTTGCGCTATGGGAAAATTTTCATGAGCTCCAGCCTGCATAAAATGCGCTCAGAAAAGATATTGCCCAACCATTTCAATAATTGATGAGAATCCTTGCACAAAAACCACTTTAGCCGCCTTTTTTTCTCCCCTAACGTAAAGGTGTCGTACAACTTCCATACTAGTTGTATGTGTAATTAAGGACATAAAACCCTACAGGGCCATTTCGGTATAACACATTGCCAAAGGTCCACGACTTCCCTACAGAATGGTGTCCGGAGAAAAAAATGAGCCAGGGAATCAACAATAATGAAGGGGTGGCAGGTAAAAGCCGCCGGATCGTCAAAAACTTACGCTGGTGGGTATTGATCCTGTTTTTGCTGGGCGTGACGGTGAACTACATCACCCGCAACTCACTGGGTATCCTCGCCCCGGAACTGAAAACCAGTATGGGCATCACCACCGAACAGTACTCATGGATTGTCGGCGCATTTCAGTTATACCCGTGATCATTGAAACTGCTTGATTTCATGCCGTCAGAGGATCATGCTAAAATCATGAATATCAGACTTTCA
>NZ_CBFFRJ010000225.1:0-4035 GCF_965644225.1 Phytobacter sp. V91
TCAGTCCGTTAATTGCACTGACTTAATTAGATCAAAGTCCCGGCCTCACGGCCAGGACTTTGTCAGCAGTCTGAAAGGGCCGCAGGGCCCTTTTTTATATCACCCCTGGCGCGTTCACCAGGGGCTTTCCCTTCAGAATTAAAATGTTTCCCAGTTATCACTGCCACCGGCTGTCGCCGGGCGTTGTGACGTAAAAGGTTTTACCGTCGGCGTTTGCTTGCGCTCAATACGTTGCGCGCTGGATGCATTCACCCGGAATGTTCCCACAGCTTCGGTAAGGCGCGCAGCCTGCTCTTCCAGCGAACTGGCGGCGGCGGTCGCTTCTTCAACCAGGGAGGCATTCTGCTGAGTCACGTTATCCATCTCGGTGATTGCCTGACTAACCTGGGTAATACCCTTGCTTTGCTCATCCGAAGCGGCGGCAATTTCCAGCATGATATCGGTCACGCGTTTCACCGCGTTAACAATGTCACCCATAGTTTCGCCTGCCGACACAACCTCCTGAGAACCCTTATCGATAAGGCTTACGGATTCACTGATCAAGGCCTCAATCTCTTTTGCCGCCTGCGCACTGCGGCTTGCGAGAGTACGAACCTCACTGGCGACCACGGCGAAACCGCGCCCCTGCTCACCGGCACGCGCCGCTTCCACCGCCGCGTTCAGCGCCAGAATATTGGTCTGGAACGCAATACTGTTGATAACGGCGGTGATCTCAGAGATTTTCTTCGAGCTGCTCGAAATGTTGTTCATGGTCTGCACCACGTCATCAACAATTTCGCCGCCTTTGGTGGCTTTACCGGATGCATCACGCGCCAGATTGCTGGCATGGTGCGCGTTATCCGCATTCTGTTTCACGGTGGCGGTAAGCTGCTCCATGCTGGCGGCAGTTTCCTCGATGGCGGCAGCCTGCTGCTCGGTGCGAGAGGAGAGATCGGTATTGCCTGCAGAGATTTCGCTGGTGCCACGATAAATCTCATCGGCGCCGTCACGCACTGTTGAAACGGTTTTGACCAGCGACTGTTGCATCACTTGCAGATCGCGGGTTAAACGACCAATTTCACTGCGCCCTGCCGGCTCATCGGCAGCGGTCAAATCGCCGGTGGCAATTTTCTCAATGCGCAGCGCGGCACGTTGCAGCGGATTAATCACCACCCGACGCAACACCATAAAGGTTATCAGGGTCAGTACCAGCGCCACGGCAAAAGCAATGACCATAAACACCAGGCCCAGTTGGGTACGCTGATGCGCCTCCGTTGTCAGACGGGTCGCCCGTTCGGTACGGATCTGAATCGCCTGGAGCAGAACCTCGTTATAGGCGGCATCCTGAACGCGGGATTGTTCGTTTTCGTGGTTTATAATGGCTTCAAACATGCCGTTTTTGGCATATTTCAGCATCGGTTGCATGCCGTCGATATAGGCATTAAAGCGTTTGGTCAGTTCAGCATCCAGCGCCACATCCTGCGGGGTTTTCACCGGCCTGTCCATGTAACTCTTGAAGCCATCTTTGGCCTGCTCAATACGCTTTTCAGCACTGACGATGTTCTTTTTCATCTCTTCCATTTCGGCGATGCGGCTTGCAGCACCGGCATGGATAAGATTAATACGTGCAATTCGCAGGTTGTTGGAACTGTTAGATAACCCCATACGCACCTGAATTTCCTGAGTGACATCCTGCTGATCGCTGTCAGCCTGCATCAGAAAATATCCCGCTAACCCTGAACTCAACGCAAATAAAATTAAGATGCCGCTTAAAATTGCTGAAAACAGGGGAACCAACCGAATATTGTGCATAAATCCAATGCTTTGTGTCCTGAGCATTGCTGCTTTTTTATCCATGGCAATCGACTCTCTTATTTTAAGATGCGTAAAACACGCCCGTAAGATGTGTATCGGCAATTGTGGGAGTTTTGTGACAGGGAAAAACGTCAGGCAGGTCACAGATTGGAACATTGAGATGCCAGCGGCAAAAACCGCTGGCTATTTAATCAGTTATCGCCGAAATGGATAACAGTGCGGATGGATTTACCTTCGTGCATTAAATCGAATGCTTCGTTGATCTGGTCCAGCGGCATACGATGGGTAATAAACGGGTCGAGCTGGATTTTGCCCGCCATCGCATCTTCCACCATACCAGGCAGTTGAGTGCGCCCTTTTACGCCGCCAAAGGCAGAACCACGCCATACACGGCCAGTGACCAGCTGGAATGGACGAGTCTTGATCTCCTGGCCCGCGCCTGCCACGCCAATGATCACGCTTTCGCCCCAACCTTTGTGGCAGCATTCCAGCGCAGCACGCATAACGTTAACGTTACCGATGCACTCGAAGCTGAAATCAACGCCGCCGTCGGTCATCTCAACAATGACGTCCTGAACCGGTTTTTCGTAGTCTTTCGGATTGATAAAATCGGTCGCACCCATCTCTTTGGCCAGCGCGAATTTATCCGGGTTGGTATCAATAGCAATAATGCGTCCGGCTTTTGCCTGTACTGCGCCCTGAATGGCCGCCAGACCAATACCGCCGAGACCGAAAATCGCAACGGTATCGCCCTCTTTCACTTTCGCCGTATTATGTACCGCACCGATACCGGTCGTTACACCACAGCCCAGCAGGCAGACTTTATCCAGCGGCGCCTGTGGGTTCACTTTTGCCAGTGAAATTTCAGCAACCACCGTGTATTCACTGAAGGTACTGGTTCCCATGTAGTGGTAAATAGGCTCGCCGTTGTAGGAGAAACGAGTGGTGCCATCCGGCATCAGACCTTTGCCCTGAGTCGCACGCACGGCCTGACACAGGTTAGTTTTGCCGGATTTACAGAATTTACACTCACGACACTCAGCGGTATACAACGGAATAACGTGATCGCCCGCTTTCAGGCTGGTCACCCCTTCCCCAACTTCAACCACGATGCCGCCGCCTTCATGGCCCAGCACCGCAGGGAAAACACCTTCCGGATCGTCACCGGATAACGTAAAAGCATCGGTATGGCACACACCGGTATGGGTGATGCGTACCAGCACTTCGCCTTTTTTCGGCGGAGCGACATCAATCTCAACAATCTTGAGCGGTTGACCAGGGCCGAAAGCCACAGCAGCACGTGATTTCATCAGACGTTTCCTTTTTATGTGTACGTAAGTTTATTTTAGATAAGAGCGCAAAAGATGTCCGACTTCTGCCATTCGCAGCGCACGCTGTTCGGGGGTGGTGTCACCTGCTACCAGTTCATCTTTCAGGTGGATTTCGACCATCTCGCCCATCAGCCCGTTCGACGCGCCACGGACTGCGGCGATCTGTTGCAGGATAGCGATGCAGGGTTCGCCATTTTCCAGTGCCCGCTCCAGGGCGTCGACCTGCCCACGGATCCGGCGAACGCGGGTGAGAATGCGTTTTTTATCTTCAGGTGAATGCGGCATTTTGGCCCTCCTATACTATAGGGGGGTATTGTACTTGCTTTATTGCTCTGATGTAAAATAAATTTATGCCCAGCAATTATCCCACCAGGTAGCTTCTAAGCGGCGCTGGCTTCTGCCGTCCTCTCTGATGAACCATAAACCAGACATGGCCAGTTGCGGTACAGACCGGCGAATCTCACCAGTTCAGAGTTATTAAAACCCAGCTTATTTTTTATATTATATTTGTGCACGCTGGCCTGCCTTTCGGAAAAGTCGAGATATTCAGCGCTTTGCTTTATGCCATAACCTTCTGAAATTGCATGCAGAAGTGCGATTTCGGTCCTGCTAAATTTGACACTCGTCAGGTCTGTTTCCAGCAGGCAGGAATGAACACCCAATTCGATATTTAATAGTGCCTTGCTCAGACTTTCTGGTGTGCGTGAGTAGTGCTGTTTAATTAAGTTAAAACGATGAATTGCCCGAAGCCCATTCATCAGATTAGAAGTATCTGGCGCAGCAACGAAGAAATCGTTAGCACTTGTCACCGCTTCGATACGTTCACATGCCTGATTTAAGGAAGGTGCGATTTAATCGGTGGGGTTCAGTGGAGTCCTTATCTGTATTAGCCTTACCTTAGCTGAGCTGT
>NZ_CBFFRJ010000226.1:0-3981 GCF_965644225.1 Phytobacter sp. V91
GTCTGCTGTACAGATGAAGCAGGCTCAAAGAACCCTTCATCAACATTCTTTTTGTATTTACCGTAAAGGTGTGTCGCCGCTGCTGCGGAGCAGTTGATAACCATCATATCGATAATCCCTCATCATTAGGGTTAGAGAAAAATTTATTTTTCATTACAAATCTCCATGATTGAGGAAAATCAGTCCATGTACAACATACTTCTTCTCGGCAGCGTCGAGGTGTTTACGCAGCTTGTCAGCCTCTTTCCATAAAACGACTTCTAACGATTCGGTTTTGATTTCCTGGGGTTTTCTAGCCATTACGGTCATTTTCCAGATACGGACGATTAACCTATTTTGCCTTAAAGTTCCTGTTGTTACGAGCTTATCAATGGATTTTTAATCCCTGAATTTTGACTGCTTGAATAAAAATCACCCATCTTTGCGCTTACCCGAACCAAAGCGAAATTTAGGGAAGGTGAAACCTTTTGATTTTGTGGCAACTTTGTTTTCCTTTGGTAAAGGTGGAAAGGCAACGGATGGGCTTGTTTTGTCTGGTCCTTGTTTTTTCTCAGGCTCATGGTTGTAGTTAGCGTCCGGAGGTACGGAAACGTCTACTGATTTACTGGTAGTCCCCATCGCCTCCCACTGCCTGCGGGTGATCTTCAATTTAGTAACTGGGTCAATCATGATCTCATCGAGCGAAGTATCCGTTAGGATATTTGCCTCTTGCAGAGGATCGATAGCAGGTGGTGCAGCTACGGTAGTTATAGCGGGTTCTGGTACGACTTTCTCACAAGGACGCTTAACCAACTCTCTCATAAAACTTTTAATAAAATCATATAGCTTATGTAGATTGACCTTACGCTTGCGCCTTAATAGCGTTGTTTTTTCTGTTTTTGGCGCAACACCATAGTAAAGGGACATATTCTTTTGCTTCACTTCAACAGGCTTAAAGCGGCGTTTTCTTTCCGGAACAACCAGTGTAGGCTGTTGTGGCGCTGGTTTTGCTTTCATACGTTCAATACGGAATGTGTTGATGTTGATGGTAATGAGATGGCTCACATCACTGTTAAACAACTGCCTGAAATCGTTAGCAGCCTGTTTCGTCTGTGCCGCCTGCGCTTGCTCTGCGGCACGTAATGCTTTCGCTCTTTTAGTGTGCCATGAATGGCGGTTGATTCGTGTCATTGCAGGGCGGTTAAGTTCAACAGCCTTTGCCAGTTGTTCATTAGCGATATCCTGTCTTCCTGTTTCTTGTGCTGCCTTCGCAAGGGCAATGGCTTCTTCACGCTGCGCTGAAAGGGAACGGTGATCCATGCGATTCGCAGAACCGGTACGTTCCAGAGCACGGTTAGACATTCTGGCCCATGACGCACGCCACTCGTCCATTAAACTGTGCTCATTCCAGCTTCTGTTCTTGTTGCCAAAACCCTGTGGTGTTATCTCACGCAAAGTAAGCATGACGTGAGCATGGGGATTATGACCGTCAAGGTCATGAAAAGAGATATCGGCAATCATTCCTTTACTGACAAAATTACGTTTGCAGTAGTTTTTAACTAACGCTATTTTAGCATCGTTATCCAGTTCAACAGGAATAGCGATATCAAAATAACGTGAGAGCTGGACATCTTTACGTTTTTCTATTTTCTCAATTTCGTTCCACAACACAGCCGAGTTTTCCACGACATTTAAAGGTGTATGTTCTGGTCCAAGAATGCAGTGATGGAACAGGTCGGAACGATATGAATAATCGTACACGTCTCCTGTTCTCACGTCTTCTATTCTTTCTCATGCGTTATATGCGGCAAGATAGCAGGAAGATTTTCCTGCGGATCTTTTTAGCATACTAAACGATAAAATGAAATATTGCCATATTACATAAATACTCCTGTTGGTTTTAATTTGTTTTAAAGGTGTTGACCTTTGCTGCTTTTAGTTTTTCGCAAGAAAAACTCTGGTGTTGACTTTAAGGCCCCGCCAGGCCCACACGTTGCGAAGCAATGTATAAGTGGGCATTGTATTTATTTTTTATTCAGCTTGCGCCGAATCAAAATAAAACAATGGTAAGGATTTACTCTGGTGTAAGCGCCGAATGAAGAGGCGCGTAAGCTTTGGGGTAAAGGGATATAAATCAATGTGGGATGTTTTTTTTGCTTATGTTAATAATATAACCCGGAATTTAAATCTTGTAAAATTTGCAAAACAAAAAATATATGTTAATTCATTTTTAGCGTCGAATAAAGAGACGCTTTAATGTTAAATTAATCACAGGGAAAGGGAATGAGTAAAATAATAGACATAAAGAACAGTAAAAATGGAATGTATGATATCGAATCGAAATGGTTTTTTATTAACTGCAATGGAAATGACGCAGAAATTAACATCCAGTTGAACGATATTAAAGTTGATAGCGAATTCAGAACCATCAGAGAAAAATATCAGTCAGGATCTTACGCAGAAAGTGGAAACACATCAACCAGAACACTTGCCGGAAGGTACGGTAACGCCATATCTTCGCTTAAAAGAAGCATTATGCAGGAGTTAGTGATCGTCGTAACAGGTCTTTTTCTGCATTATTTCGAGATAGATTCAACCTATGCCACAGCAAAATCAGAGATTGAGGGATTATTTGGCTTTTCAGTTAAGCGGGAGGTGATTTTATCCTCATTTTCAACAAGAGGAAGACTGGCGAATAATAAAAGCCAATGGTTTTATATGGAACAGGATGAAAAACAGATCCTGTTTACGGTATTCATGGCTGTTATTGACGCAGGCAGAGTTTACAAAAGTATTAAAAATCGCCTTGATATACTGGTATCGGCAACGAAATAACAAAGAGATATATCTCTTTGCTTATATGAACCATTTAATTTAAAACATAACAGGAGAAAAATATGAAGCAAAAAGATTTAAGTCAGTTGCTGGCATCAGCACAACAGGAACTGAACAGATTAACAACGGCTCAAAAAGTATTAACGAGAAAAGAAAAAACACACCGTAAAATTGTCTTAGGTGGTGAGGTGGCAAAGTACATGGGGCTTGATATTGAACAGGATATTTTGGTTGGATTTCTTATGACTTTCGCCACGGCAACGAAAACAGATTTAGAACGCTACATAAGTAACGGGGCCAGAGCCAGACAAAATGAAAATCTTCGAAAAGAACAGAAAAATAAAAATTCAGTCAAAAAGTCTGAGCCGGGAAAAAATGATCACCCACTGCATTCTACCGAAGATCTCTCAGAAATCGAGTTGTCAGAAAAATGTGATCATGTTGAAAGTAAAACGACTGTGAAGGTTAATAATTTTAACTCGATGTTGGAGCGCAGACTTGGGAAGAAAAAGGAATGATATTGATAATCTGTCTATAATTAATAACATCAGTGATAATGAGGTGATTTCGTCAGCCATAGAAAATGTATCATTCTTTATGTATACCATACTCGCCGATTGTTTTCCAGAAATGGCGACGGCAGAATGTGAACGTATTTTTTATGAAGAGTTGAAAACAGATATTATTGCTTTTGTTGTGGGTTACAGACAGGATCTCAACAGAGGAAATGGATTGAGCATAGATCAAACAATTGTTATCCGGGCTTATACAGAACAACGATTTTTTGAAAAGTTATCGAAAGCACTGGAAAGATGTAAGGCAGATAAGATGGTTAACGGAATTAAGAAAAAAATAGAAAAGACAGACCATAAATTGTAGATCTGTCTTTAAGCAGGTTTACAACGTGTTATCTTTGGTTATGCCAGAAACACCATTACTTTTTACTGATGCAATACCTGTTTCACGTGATTGAGTACTGGCATACATCTGACTTGTGCCAATAACCTGATGGTTAGCAGCTTTGAGATTAAAAAAACATTTGCCATTTGAGGACACTTTTTTCTCATAGCGTTCATCGAGAGGGCTGTTTGCCTGAACTGATGCAATGCCGTTTTCTGCTGCACCTTTCGTTGTGTAAAGTTCACTGGTAAGAATGGTCTCCCCATT
>NZ_CBFFRJ010000227.1:0-3937 GCF_965644225.1 Phytobacter sp. V91
CATACAGCTCAGCTAAGGTAAGGCTAATACAGATAAGGACTCCACTGAACCCCACCGATTAAATCGCACCTTCCCTTCCTAATGATATCTCTTGTATATCTTGCTGGCTTTTAGCTATAAAAACCTCAAGGCTTCTCCATGCTGAAATAAAACTAAATAATCTGGCATTCTCAGTAGGAATGAGTGATTGAGAAAATAGTGATGTTATTGTTTTAAATTCTTTTTTATCGTATATGTGATTGAAAACAGCTATGGCTGAGTCAATTTCGCTGTCATCTAAATGCATCATACTAATATCATTTTGTTTAATGTTATAATTACTAAATTCATTTATGAACACACCTTTTTGCCTTGCATAAAAACCTTCGGAAATTTTTTCATAGCTTGGAGATACAATCGATGCTCTGCAAGCAGTAATAGCACTGGTGGCCGCACTAAATAAATTTGATGCTAACTCAAAGTGTGGTGGTTTTTCCCAAAGTTGTTCAGGAGATAGATGATTTAAATTGTCGTAAGGAATTGCTACATCTATATATAAAATTGCATTTCTATGATAAATTACTGTTAGATCATTTATTTCTGAATGAATCCTTTTCTTTTGAGAATCAGTTAAATTTCTATGTGAATCATTCAGACCAGATATTTCATTTTCATATATTTCAATGTATTTACCGAACCCCAATATTTTAACATTGAGGTAATCATCTTTGTATATGTCTCGTTCATAATTTTGAGGGGCATCATAAATACCATCAAATTTGAAAGCTTGTATTAAAACTATGTCCATAAAATATCCTTATCAATAATAATTAGAGGAATGCATTATGGATTCCATATGGTCAGTTCGCATGTCTCAGGAATTATATCTGGAAAAACTATTGCTACACTATAACGAGCACGAGTTATTGCAACATATAATTTATTTTTCGATGATTCCGTTTTTTGACCATCAAATATGTTTTTATTTCCGCAAATGAAATCTATATAATTTTTTGTGGGGATGATTAGGGTTCTATCATAACCAAGACCTTTGGATTTTCCATAAGTTATTTTTATAAGTTTATCGATGTTGTACTTTTTACCGCTTTCGGAATTAAGTCTTATTATTGCTGGTTTGAATTCATCAAGGTATTTATTAACATCGGAATCTTTTATGACAAATACTCCAGTATGTTTTAATATTTCTAAATCTGTTACCTCAACGGCTGAGGTTGTAGGCTCAAATCCCATGCCGTTATGAACTATATCTGAGAAATTACATATGTCTAAAATGCATCGCCTGCTCTTTGATATTTTTTCTTCGTTAAATCCATTGTCTTTAAAAAATGTTATTTTATCACTTGTTGTAATGGGTTTTTTAGTCGTTATTGCAGTCTGATAAATTGTTTGGCGAAAGTCACCAACACAACATAATGATAATTTCTTAGATTTTGATATTGACTTAATAATCTCGTAATCCCAACCGACTAAGTCTTGAACTTCATCAAAATACATATTCTTATATATTTCTTCGAGTCTTTTAATTGGAGCACCTTTGGTCTTTTTAATTATGTATGCTCCAAGCTTTGCTATATAAGTTGAATGAATTTTATTGCCGTCAGATGTTAAGTAATGTAGTGGGTTGATGTCACCATTTTCAAGTTTTTCTGTTCTACCAGGGATGGCTCTATTATTTTTTCTATGAGGATCTGTTTCGTTAAATATAAGCGATTCAATACGTTTTTCGAATACAATATTCTGATATGGTCGAATAATATCTTCAAGTATAAAAGTAAATAATCCTTTTACTTTAAAATTTACAAAATCCCTTCCTCCAAGTTGTTTATACTTCTCATAAATTTCTTTCTGATTGCTTATAGTATAAGTTATTATTAATGTTTTTTCTCCGCTCTCTATTGCTTCATTTACAATACGATGAGTTTTTCCTGCACCAGCACAAGCAATGACTATTTTATTATTCATAATTGAATACATCCTCGAAGACTTGTGGGTAAATGATTTTCTCTTCGGAGTCAAATATTCTTATCGCAGAGTCAACTTTTTTCTTACCGGCACCATCTTCACCATTATACCATTCCTTTAAGAATTTAACTTTATCTGCTATATTTTTGTTTTTTTTGTATAGTTTGTTTGTTTGAGTCGATAAAATTATTTTTGCATAATTATCCAAAGTGTCTTCATCAATGCTGTTAGTTTCTATAAGCATAGGTTCTAAGGAGTATTGTGCATCAGGAATTGGTGAATGAATCTTTATGAAATTATATTCTTTATATTCATCAATGTATGATTTGACGTTTTTTTCATAATTTCCATCATTGTCTTTCATCACTTTCGTGTGTATATCTATGTGCTTAACTATTTCTAAATAGTTTTTGAAACCAATCCCTCTTACAACAATAATATCAATTCCATCCTCCTCAGGAAGTTTGCTATTTTTGTCATAATAATATTTTTTTAATAGTAGTTCATCAGATGGACCTTCTACGAGTATTACTTTGGAGGAAAGCACTGCTCTAAGTGTGTCATATCCAGGAAGTCTTTTCAGGTTTTTGACAGTGTTACTATCTATGTTATTTAGTTTTTTGTAGCCATTAGCGAGTAGGCATATTTTATTGAGGCTTAATTTATTCATCACATATGAACTATGAGTGCTAATGAAAAGTTGTTTATTAGTAAGTTTCTTTTCAATAAAACTTACTAATGATGACAAATTCATGTGTGAAAGGTGATTCTCTGGTTCTTCTATTAGCAAAATATCAACATCATTAGACTTATTTTGCAATGCAAGTTTTATCTGAACCTTATGTTGCTCTCCTTTCCCTATGTAAGGCAATGTGATGCCGTTTAAGGATAATTGAAGGTTAGCTTCTAAATTAGAATTACCTGAGATATCGGCTACGATCTGTATTTTCTTTTCAGATATATCGTTGTTACTATCCAAGTCGCTGTTTATATGTTTAACATTTTCATCGTCATTGAAACTTTCTTTTAGCTGTCTGTATTTAATTCCTAAAACTGCTTGCTCTTCCCTGCTTAATACTGATGTTAATATGTTAGATATGTATTGATTTTTACCAAAGGTGGGATGGAGTCTGGTAGGGTCAATAAAAAGTGATTTGAACGGTTTGCTTACATGTCTTATTCTCTCATTTGAGAATGTCAGCCATTCTATTTTATAGAATTCAATTGGGATGCTTGATATATTGTCTTTGTTTTTTTCAACGAATTTTTCGTAAGTAGGTAATAGTTCGATATCAAAACTAAATGTCAAACTTAACCCTTGCGTATCCAGGTTATCAGTATTGATTGAACCTTTATACTCTGGTAATCCATCAATGAATGCTTCAATTTTTATTACAGGTAGATTTATAAAGCTTTTATCACTATCTAAGTATTTACCAATGGACTCAATACTTATTATGTCAGCTAAAATTGAGTTAGTGACAGGTTTCCCCCGATAGGAATAGTTTGAAACAATTTCAATTGCTTCTAAAATTGAGCTTTTACCGGAGTTATTGTCACCAACTATAATATTAACATCATCATTAAAAGAAAATGTATGATTATTAAACTTTTTGAAATTAACTACCTTCAATTTTTTTATTTTCATTTTGATATCTCGGATAAATCCCATTTAATCCATAATGATATCGTGATTTCTACCAAAAATTCTCTTACTTATCAATGATGCACTTAGCAAATCTTCTAACAACATAGAATTAAAAGATGTTTATGCAAGGAAGGTGTAGCTCATAAGTAAACCAAATTTTTTTATTGGTATTGAAAACATCTATTTTTCAATTAGTTAATTCTTGTTTATGCATACTGCTGCATCATTGGGGTGTGGGCGTCGAAATTCTCTAAATAGCTGTTCCAAATAGTAGATCACCTGAAGGGAACTCAGTCCGGGTTGAGCGATCTGATCAACCGCTAAATA
>NZ_CBFFRJ010000228.1:0-3935 GCF_965644225.1 Phytobacter sp. V91
CGGGCATCGTGAAAAATCTATGGCAAAGAAAGCCTTATGTTCTCATAACTGACGATTAAATCGCACCTTCCTTAAGTGACTTATCAATGGGGATATGGATATGAAAAAGTTTTTGCTGGCGATTTCTGCATTTACTCTGGCTGGTTGCGCCACTGATGATATGTTGAATAATAAATTTCCTACTGTAGTGGCTCAACCGGCTGGGGATATTTCTGGTTTATGGACTGGTGCTCTCGGGCCTTATATTTCAACTCTAAAAATTAATGCTGATGGTAATGGATATTCCTGCTACTCATGGAATGAAAAGAAATCAGTTGATAGGGTTAAATTTGACGGCGCGAATATTTATTTCCAAGAGGGGACTAAGTTACAGGTTATTTCTAAAGACAGCACAACACTTAAAGTTAATGCCCCTTATGGTTTTGGTAAAGAGTATGTTTACACCAGAGATGAGAGCCTTAGCCAGGCCTCACCTTATTGTGTGAAAGAACTTAAAGCTCTTTAAAACAAACACACATGAATAAGACCTCGCTCAGGCGGGGTTTTTTATTGGAGAAAAAATGGCAACCCTCCGAGAGCTAATTATTAAAATCTCTGCAAATTCACAATCATTTCAAACAGAGATAACACGCGCTTCACGCATGGGTGCCGATTATTACAAGACTATGCAAAATGGCGGACGCCAGGCTGCAGCGGCAACAAAAGAAACTCAGCGTTCAATTTCAGCGCTAAACGAACAATTAAATACAGCTAAAGCGACCGCGTTATCAACTGCTGGAGCATTCGCGGGGGCGTTTGCTACTGGACATCTTATTCATATCGCTGACGAATGGGTTTCAGTCAATGCGCGCTTGAAACAAGCATCCAATTCAACCGATGATTTCACATCATCTCAACGTGCGCTAATGGATATCAGTCAGCGTACCGGGACCGCTTTCTCTGATAACGCAAATTTATTCTCCCGTTCAGCAGCTTCGATGCGTGAGTATGGTTATAGCTCAGAAGATGTCCTGAAAATAACTGAAGCAGTTTCAACGGGACTAAAATTATCGGGTGCCAACGCTCAGGAAAGCAGTTCCGTTATTACCCAGTTCAGCCAGGCACTTGCTCAGGGCGTACTCAGGGGTGAGGAGTTTAACGCAGTTAACGAAGCAGGTGATCGTGTAATTCGCGCCCTGGCATCCGGGATGGGAGTTGCCAGGAAAGACCTCAAGGCAATGGCCGATGACGGCCAATTGACAGCTGATAAAGTTGTCCCGGCACTTATTAGCCAGCTCGGAACGCTAAGGGCGGAATACGTTTCAATGCCTCAGACCGTATCTGCGGCTACAACAAAAATTGAAAACGCCTTTATGGCCTGGGTTGGTGGTGCTAATGAGGCCAGCGGGACTACGCGAACCCTTACGACTGGACTGAATGCTGTTGCGGATAATATCGATGAGGTCGCAACTGCTGCCGGTGCGCTGGTTGCTATTGGTGCAGCGCGTTTTTTTGGCAATCTTGTGTCTGGTGCTTCATCCGCTACGGTAGGGCTGGTCAATGCCGCGCGAAGTGAAGTTGCATTGGCTGAAGCTCAACTTCGTGGAACACAGGTAGCAACTGCCAGGGCGCGGGCGACGGTTTACAGAGCTCAACAGGCGCTTGTTGCAGCCAGGGCTACAGATGCTCAGGCTGCAGCAGAAAAAAGGCTCAGCCTGGCACAAGCCTCTTTATCAAGAAACCTTGTAGCAAGAACAGCTGCGCAGACAGCTTTGAACTCTGTCACGTCAATTGGTGGTCGCCTTCTTGGTAGTCTGACGGGATTGGTTGGAGGCCCGGTAGGAGTGGTTCTTACGCTCGCCGCAACATGGTACACGCTGTATCAAAATCAGGAGCAAGCGCGCCGATCTGCGCAGGAATACGCGAACACCATTGATGAGGTCAGAAGCAAAACCAGCGGAATGACCCTTTCCGATGCTTCAGATAATGAGGGTAAAACCCGCCAGGCGCTTGATGAGCAAAATCGTCTCGTTACTGAGCAAGAAAACAAAATCAGAAGTATCAAAAATGAAATTGCCGGTTTTCGTCAAATGCTGGAAAGTCCAGGTCTGACCATTGGCGATTACATGGTTAACCATCTGATGAGCATTGGCGACGCCACGGATGGTTTGGCTTCGGCTACCGACGCACTTGCAGTGGAGCAAGAACGGTTGAGCCAGATGCAGGCGAAATCTGAGAGTATTCAGTCAGTGCTTGAAGGACTGGAGCACCGCCGGGTAGCGTTGATACGTCAGCAGGCGGCTGAACAAAATACTGCTTATCAGTCTCTTCTGATGATGAATGGGCAGCATACGGAATTTAACCGCCTTCTGGGACTTGGCAACACTTTACTTATGGCGCGGCAGGGCTTAGTTAATGCACCAATGCGCCTGCCTCAGGCTGACTTAACCCAAAAACAGACGGATGCGCTACAACAAAGCAGGCAGGACCTTGAGTTATCGAAACTCAAAGGATCTGACCGTGAAAGGGTTCGCCTCGGTTACGCCGCCGACGCATTGGGCCTGACCACAGATCCCCAGTATCAGACCAACCGCCAGGCATACATCAACCAGGGCATGGAGCGCTGGCAGAATGATGAAGCCAATAAGCCTAAACCAAAAGGACCAAAGTCAGACGAAGAGAAAGCAGAGGATGCTTATGAACGTCTCATTAAGCAGCAACGTGAATCAATAGCATTGTCTGGTCAAAATACTGAGTTGGCCAAAATTAAATATCAGGTAACCCAGGGGGAGTTAGTCTCTATTTCTGATGCACATAAGCAAGATCTACTGCGCAATGCCGCCGCGCTGGATCATGTCAATGCAGTAGAAAAACTAAAATCGTTAAACGAGCAATTAATGACGCCAGAAGAGGCGCTGTTAAATACAACCCGCGAACGAATTAAGTTGTTAAAAGAGGCTGCGCCCGCCACCGAAGAATACCGTAAAACTATGGAGAAAATCTCCAAGGCTACTATTCAGGATGCGCCGAAATTTGATGGCGTTGATGCCTCTGTTGGTGGTGCCAGCGGTGAGTTAATTAAAATTGCTGATGCTCAGACCGAGTTAGAAAAGTGGCATAAGAAGCAGATCGAGATGCAAAAAGAACTGCTCGATGAAAAGGCTATTAATGAGCAAACCTATGCAGATCGCATTGCTGAAATTAATGCGACAAACGCCGACCGCCTGAAGGATATTCAATCGGGGTATACATCAGCCAGTCTGTCTATGTTCTCGGATCTCGCCGGGCAATCAGCCCAACTGCTCCAAAGCATCGGTCAGGAAGGCAGCATCGCTTATAAGACGCTTTTCTTTGCCAGCAAAGCGGCAGCGATCGCACAGGCTGTAATTAACACCGAGTTAGCTGCAACTAAAGCGATGGCAGAAGGTGGTCTGATTATGGGTATTCCAGCAGCGACGGCTATTCGCGCTGTCGGGTATGCATCTGTTGCACTCATCGCAGGGCAAACAATTGCAGGTATGGCCCACGATGGTATTGATCGCGTCCCTGAAACTGGCACCTGGCTGTTGCAGAAAGGCGAGCGAGTTGTTACCGCCAGTACGTCGGCAAAGCTGGACGCCACTCTGGAGAAGGTGCAAGCCGTTCGCCAGGATGCGGCTGGTGGGCAGATCCACATTCAGAACTCATTCACTGGTAAGCCTGATGATGTGACCATGGCGGCGATAGATAGCCGCAATCGTCAGCTTGTGATTTCAATACGAAAAGAGCTTACCGCTCAGATAGTTAGGCCAACTAATGAGTTTGGCCGTGCCCTGAATGGCTATTACGGCAGGACCAGAAAGGAGTAATCAAGTGTCTGAAATTTTTTACCCGCATGATTTGTACTAGCTCAGACCTGATCTGACAGTTACCGGTTATTTATACAGGTGTCTGTCAGATTAAATCTGGTTCAGATT
>NZ_CBFFRJ010000229.1:0-3934 GCF_965644225.1 Phytobacter sp. V91
GGGCATCGTGAAAAATCTATGGCAAAGAAAGCCTTATGTTCTCATAACTGACGATTAAATCGCACCTTCCTTAGCAACGCCCACTTCTGGCTGTGAGTTCAACCGATGGGTGCAACACATTGGTTAAAACGCTCTGCGGGTAATTCATAGTCCAGCGTTTTTCTTGGCCTCTCGTTGACACGTCTGGCAACACTATTTAGTTTTTGCTGACTGTGAACCGATAAGTAAGTCCCTTTTGGAAAATACAGCCTGAGTAATCTGTTCGGGATCTTTGGACAGAATCTCGCTTCGAGCCAACTTTTTGATGCTCTTTCTGGCTCCCCTTCCTTTGCAGAGAACATCGTAGAACGAGCAACACATGAAGCGAAGCGTTTAAGCAGGCAGAGGCAATACCTGTCAAAGGAGCCTAATTTGAAGATCCCGCTTAAGGCAACTTAAGCGGGATTTTTTATGCTGCAAAGATGGCTTGCATCTACACAACAAATTCGTAGTGAGAGCCATCCGGCAGTTCAATATCCAGGCGTAGCTTGCCGCCAGTCGCCTCAACGTAGCGTTTAAGCGTGGAAAGCTTCAGGTCGCGGCCTGGTTTTTCCATTCCAGCAACGGTAGGCTGCCGGATACCCAGCGCCTGTGCCATTTCGACCTGTGTTTTCTGTACTTTCTCTCGCAGTTCAGCAAGGTGAATGTTGAGCAGGATGTCCGCCGCCATCGCCTGAGCTTCGGCCACGACTTCAGGTTTTTCATCCGCAATAAGCTGTTCCAGCGTTCTGCCCATCGCGTTACTCCTTCTCTTTTGATGTGTTCAGCCAGTGAGTGAATTCCCGATCAGGAGGAGGAAATATAGGTTTAAATCTATATAGATGTAAAGCTATAAAATGCAATTGCGACGGGGTAAGATAAGGTATTCATGCATCAATACTGAAAAGCTGAAGACGCATTCGGGTACTTCAGTGAAGAGCATGCAAGATGTTTATCCGTTACTACAATACCGAAAGGATCAGTCTGAAAACCGGTGAGATGAGTCCGATGGCATACCGGACTCAGACAGAAAGATATGAATAAAAAAGGTGTCCAGGGTCTGGGGTTCAGTGCACCTTGAGCCGCCCTGGCACGTTCACAGGTGATATGGCGACAGAGAAGCACTGAACATAAAGTGTACGGAATAACCACTACAGCCCGTATGTTTCCCCTCACCCTAGCCCTCTCCCAAAATGGGAGAGGGGACTGTCCGTGCGGATATTTTATCCGGGGATCCCTCACCCCCAAGGGAGAGGGAACAGTCCGTGCGGGCATTTTTTTCTGGGGATCCCTCAACCCCAGGGAGAGGGGACTGTCCGTGCAGGTATTATTTCCGGGGATACCTCAGCCCTAAGCCAGCGAGCTACAACGCCAGGCGATTACCCCAGTACGCGGCGCACGCAGGCTTTAAACACCTTCACACCCAGGCCCAGGGCTTCACGGTCAAAGGTCATCTCCGGGTGGTGTAAACCCGGCGTCAGGTTAGCGCCAAGGCCCCAGAAGCCGCCTTTAACTTCAGGGCGCAGACGCAAATAGTGGAAGAAATCTTCACTGCCTGGCGTGCTTTTTGGGGCGCTGAGACCCTGCTCGCCGAACACCTCAACAATGGCTCCACGGATAACCTCTGTGGCCTCATCATCAATGATTGCCGCGGGCATCTCCTTAAGAATGCGAATATCAACGCTTGCACCGTAAGCGGCGGCGCTGCTCTCAATGGCGCGCACAACCCGCATTTTCAGCTCATCCATACCTTCGTTTTCTGCACTGCGCAGATCCCAGCACACCCTCGCCGTCGCCGGAATAGAGTTGGTCACCCCGGCATCGCAAAGAAAACGGGTGGCTTTCGCGCTCCAGGTGAGGGACGGCGAAAGATGGATGCCGTTCACTGCCTGCACCGCGTGGGCTGCCGCATCCAGCGCATTCACCCCCAGCTGCGGGCGTGCCGCATGGGCCGCCTTGCCGTGAAAATCCACTTCAACCGTCGCCGATGCCGAGTAATACATCGCCGGAACAGCCATCCCCATCGGGCACTCTTCCAGCGGCCGCAGGTGGAAACCCAGCAGCATATCCACATCGTCAAGCACGCCAGCCTCGGTTAAAGCGATAGCCCCGGTTCCCAGCTCTTCCGCAGGCTGAAAGAGGATCTTTAACCGGCCTTTTTTTACCCCGCCCTCGGCGATTATCTCCTGCGCGGTGGTCAGCACCACCGACGAGTGACCATCATGGCCACAGGTATGCCGGGCTTCGAACTGTCCGTCGATAATATGCCCGAGCGCGTCCATATCGGCGCGCAGCGCCAGCACGGGTCCGGGTTTACCGCTATCCAGTTCAGCGACAATCCCCGTAGTGCCATTCACATTCCGGGTGACCTGAAAACCTGATGAAACCAGTGCTTCGGCGATGTAGGCGGAGGTTTTAAACTCTTCGAAACCCAGCTCCGGAATTTGATGCAGGTAATTAAAGTGCGCGATGATTTGTGACACCTGTTGCTCCTTGTTTAATTGTTTCAGGCAATAACTCGCATCACCAGCATGGCGATCACGGCATTAAACACACTGGCCGCCATCAGCATGGGCCAGTACTTTTTCGGTACATCCGCCACACCCAGTAAGCGCCCCATATACTGCAACTGCGATCCCATCAGGAAGATGGCCGGGGCAAGAATGGTTATTTGCGTGATATCCAGCGCCCCCTTCGTCAGGAGGCTGACGGCAACCCCCGTTCCGGCCGAGGAAGAGAGCCACGCCGTCAGCAGAACGGTAATCGCTTCGCCTGGCAGGCCAAAGACCCCCATCACTGGCGCAAAAACGTGGCCAACAATCTGCATAATGCCGAGCAGATTGAGCATTTCGGCAATAACATAAGCCATTAATACATTCGGCATCAGATTATTGATGGCAATATTAAATCCTTTGCGCGCGCCGATAACAAAAATATCAAACGGGTTAGTTGGCGCTTTCACCTGATTACTCATCTGCAAAATCCTTCTTATAAATGGTATTCAACGCCAGGCGAACCATGCCCGCACCGACAAATTTCAGAACAAACATTAATAACAGCGGAATGATAATAGGGATGGTAAATGAGGCGAACATTGCCGAACCAATAGAGAAATAATTATTGATAAGACCGGCACCGGAATATTGCCAGGCGCCCATAATCACGATGTCTTTACGGGTGACTTTTTTACTGTCATACAACTCTTTGGTGAGTGCGGCGCCGGCATCGGTACTTTGCAGATCGGTAATTAATGCAAGTCCGGTGTAGCCGGGGATCCCAAGCAAAGGGCGCAGCAGAGGGGTTAACAGCTTATGCGCGGCACGAATAGCGCCGTAGTGAGTAAAAATCTCCAGCAACCCCAGCGCCAGCATCACCGTAGGCACCAGCGACAGCGCAAACAAAAAGCCCGCTTTCGCACTGACGCCGCCGCTGCCGAGGAAGGTGTTGCTTTCCGGCGTTTTCATGGTGCCAAAGCCGCCGCCGAGGGTGGTAAAATCAAACGCGCCCAGCCACGCCATGCCCTCAATCTTAAAAAAGATGCCGGAGAAAACCAGCAGTACGACGATCAATGCTATCCACGCCCCTGGTCCGACATGCCATTCGTCATTCACCTGGGCAGAGGTATTTTTCTGCATATTAGTTTCACTCACACTTTACTCCTCAGATTATTTTTCCTGTCATGACTGTGATTAATAAGAATCGATGCTGTTTATTGTTTTTTATGACGATAAAAACTGTCGCCTGGCGGTTTTTAAGCCAAAAGCATCCATACCTGGAATGGGTTAATAATTACCATAAGATTTTTATATAATTACTTTCCCCGATCGCCAGCCGCCTGGCGGAGTAAGTATCCTCCGGCAGAGCCGGAGGCTTTAGGGTGAGCGCCTCAAAGGCGCCGACAAACCATGAGCCGCCC
>NZ_CBFFRJ010000230.1:0-3771 GCF_965644225.1 Phytobacter sp. V91
TTATTATCGAGTTCGGTGACCGCCTGGACGGTCACTTCTGAGAAAAGGCATTTACACAGAATCGTGTACAGGGTCCCCATTGACTTTAAACACAGCTGCTCTCCCGGTGGGAAAGGAGTGTTGCTCCTGTTCCCTCTCCCCGTGGGAGAGGGTTAGGGTGAGGGCATCAGGCCGCACTAGATCGTCCACGCACTTCTGGCTTCGCCATTGATTAACAGCTTGCGTTTTTCCCCTTCAGGCAATGACACTTTCAGCGTTTTCCATGCCTGACGGTAATCGCCAGTTGCCGTTACCGTCAGATTGATCGCCGCCCCGTCGCAAGCCATCTCCCACTTAACCCACAGCGCATTGCCGTTTTTGTAGCCCCAGGACTCGCCGTCATCTTCAAACAGCAGTCCGGTTGAACATCCGACCCCTTTGAGCGGGAACAGCTTCAGTTCTCGGGTATCGTCTTTTTCCGCGTTAACGTGGGTGATGCGCTCGCTCAGCGGCAAACCCGCGCCAGCCCGCACCAGCAGCGGCAGTTTTTCCAGCGGTGCATCAAGGGTTATCCACTGACCGCCAGAGAACCATGCATGGGTGTAATAATCGTACCAACCGCTCTCATTCGCCGGCAGCCAGACGCGGCGCTCGCGTAGGCCGGGTTCGACAACGCTTGCCACCAGGATATCGCGGCCTAGCAGGAAATCATCACACTCTTCAAAAGTCTGGATATCATGCTCATGATCGAGGAACGTCGGTCGCAGCATGGGTTCATCGTCGGCGTGTGCCTGCCACAGCAGCGTGTACAGATAGGGCAGCAGACGATAGCGAAGCTCAATGGCACTGCGGATAGCGGGCGTCACACCCGGATACATCCAGGGTTCATTGACCGTCCGATCGTCATTCCACGAGTGAATGGTAAAACGTGGATGCATCACCCCGTTTTGCACCCAACGGACAAACAGCTCAGCGTCCGGCTTATCGCCGGAAAACCCGCCAACGTCATGACCGACGTTAAACAGCCCAGAGAGGCTCATCCCTAACCCCATCCGCGTGTTGTAACGCAGGGTGTCCCAGTTAGTGCGGTTGTCGCCGCTCCAGGTTTGCACATAACGTTGCATTCCGGCGCAGCCTGAGCGGGAAATCAGGTATGGACGTTTATCAGGCGCAAAACGCTGCTGGGCCTCCAGTGAGGCGCGCATCATCAACAGCGGCATCACCGGACGAATATGCTTAATCGCAATCTCCTGACCAAAACCGTGACAGCGAGCTTCGCCGTCCCACACTTCAAATTCGTTATTATCGTTCCAGGTCGAGTCAATGCCCATTTCCAGCAGTTGGGTCGTCACGCCATCCTGCCACCAGGCGATAGTCTGTGGGTTAGTGAAGTCGAGGTTAGAGCCTTCGTCATCCCAGAAACTCGAGCGTTCCGGGGAATTGGTTTCAGAATCCCAAATAAACAAGCCTTTTTCTGCCACCTCGTTATAGCGGGGATGATCCTGCAACAGGCACGGCTTGATATTGGCCGCGAGCTTCAGCCCCGCGTCGTGAAAGGCCTGGCTCATCGCCTTTGGTTGCGGCACTTTGTCGTAGTTCCAGTTAAAGACATAGCGCTTACCCTCGATCGAGGTATAACCGGAGGAGAGCTGGAACGAGTCGCACGGGATCGCGTGCTGCTCACACAGACGAATAAAGTTCATCAACTGGTTTTGCGCATCCGGCGCATCGGTGTAATGCATGGTTGAACCGCTGTAGCCAAGGCTCCATTTGGGGCCGAACAGGGTTTTACCGGTCAGGCGAACAAAGGCTTTAGTGACATCCAGCGCCCGGGCACCGGTAAAGATGTAGTAATCGATATCGCCTGCTTCGGCCTGCCAGCGGCGATAGGCGGTGTGGTAGTTATCGATTTCATTACCGAGATCAATCCAGCAGCTACTGAGGTTGTCATAAAACAGGCCATAGCTGATGTCATCCCGGTGGGTCAGGGTAAAGGGAATATGCTTGTACAACGGGTCGGTGCTGACCGCGTTATAGCCCATAGCATCAAGGTTGCGCATCTCAAAGCGTTTTCCGGTGCGTTGCAGATTGCCCGCCTTCTCTCCGAGTCCGTAGAAGCGCTCCTCTTTTTTGCGGCTCAGATAATGCGCCACGCCGTCACCGTTTGCATTAATCAGGTAGGCGCTGGTGGGTCTGTCGCCCGCCAGCCATTGCCACTCTCCGGCAGCATTACGGTAATGCCACTCCAGCCACAGAGGCTGATGGACGGTGACGCGCAGCCGATCGGTGGCGATGGTCAGTTGCTTGTCGTGCTGCTCCAGCGTCCAGGTCGGGCAGGTGAAACCGCTCAAATCCTCACGATGGCGACCTTCCCAGGGCACATCCTGCACCGGCGCGATGCTCCAGGTTCTGTTCAGCGCCAGCTCACCTTTGCGTTTTAGCAACACCCGGAACAGCGTATTTTCCAGGACATACAGGCACAGGGTGTGCTGTTCGTCGACGCATAGCTCAACATGGTGCGCGGTTTGGTTTTTCAACGTCCAGTTTTTCAAAGTTTTCATCTTACATACCCATTATCAGACGCGTTTTACGCGACGTTCAGCGATAAATGACACCAGGAAAATAGCCCCGATCAGGTCAAAAAAGCCCATAGCGATAAACAGCGGGTTAAAACCAATTTTGTCGGCGGTAACGCCAATCAAAAGGGAGAAAAGGAAGCTTGCGATCCACGCCGCAGAGCCGCGCATACCGTTGACGGTGGCCATCTGGCCTTTATCAAAGGACTCCACCACCAGCGCGCTGAGCATGCAGGAGATTATCTGATGGCCAAAGCCGCCAATTGAAATCAGGGCAATGGTGATATAAGGATCGCGGGTGATGGCGACGATACCCAGCGAGATCATTAAAAAAGCGCCGGTTACCGAACTTGCCACCACCGAGTTCACCCGGGAGCAGCCAAACCAGCGGGTATACAGTTTGGTGAGATAGCCACTGGCTACGCTGCCGAGATCGGCGGCGAGGAACGGCAGCCAGGCAAACATGGCAATCTGTTTTAAATCCATACCATGTTCTTTTGCCAGATAGAGCGGCACCCAAAAACTCAGTACCGCCCACGCGGGTTCAGCCATAAACGCCGGGATGGCAATACCATAGAAGCGTTTGTTTTTGGCGACCGTTTTCAGCGCCGTTAAAAAGGGGAGTTTCACCGCCGGAGGTTCGTTATCCTGGCTGATGAAGGCCATCTCTTCTTTACTCAGGTTCGGGTGTTTATCCGGGCTGTGGTAAAACGCCCACCACAGCACCACCCATACCAGAGCGAGGAAGCCGGTAAACATAAACGCCCCCTGCCAGCCGAAAGAGGCGTGGGCAAAATAGATAATAGGCGGTGCGAGCATCGCGCCTATAGAGAAACCAACGCCTGCCCAGCCTGCGGCAACGGGGCGTTCTGATTTCGGGAACCACTCACCCAGCGTTTTGGCGTTGGCCGGTGTTGCTGCGGCTTCTGAAGCCCCCATGGTGAAACGCAGGATCGCCAGTTGCAGCCAGCTGCCTGCACCCGCATGGGCAATACAGGCGATGGCCCAAATAGTGGCGCACACCATAAAGCCCACTTTCAGGCCAATGACATCAATCAACCACCCACAGAGCGGCTGGAAGAGGGTATAGGCTATACCCAAGTAACTTCAAGATGCAGGATGGTAGTGCTTAAACAACCTATACCCAAGTAACTTCAAGATGCAGGATGGTAGTGCTTAAACAACCTATCCCTACGACTGACTTGGGTTCACTGGC
>NZ_CBFFRJ010000231.1:0-3725 GCF_965644225.1 Phytobacter sp. V91
GATTCGACACCCATATCAAAACCGGTAACTCTCAACCTTTCAAGGTCAAGTGTCAGATCAAGTCGCGACTAATACAGCTAAGGTAAGGCTAATACAGATAAGGACTCCACTGAACCCCACCGATTAAATCGCACCTTCCCTAACCTTTTATCCACTGGGTGAATGAGAGACGAGTCCGATTTTCCGTCGCCAGAGCTCATTGTCGGCACCTGTCATTGGCGCAACTTTCTGTAATGAAAACGCACTCTTGAAGGAGAAGGGAAAATGGCTGGACCTGATGAGTCATTCGCTCATGCGCCCTCCGGGCGTTCTGATTCACCCGGACGCGCCCGCTGGATCAATATCCTGCCGATCGTCTTTGTGATGTACACCATCGCCTACTTTGATCGCTCAAATATTGGCTTAGCGCTGCCCTACATCAGTAAAGATCTTGCGCTGACGCCGGTGCAGGCTGGATTAATTAGCGGAGCCTTTACCTGGGGCTATGCCATCACCCAGTTCCTGGCGGGCTGGCTGACTCTGAAACTTGGCGCCCGGTCGGTGATTGGCCACGCGTTGTGGTTATGGGGCGCGGCGGCAGTTGGCACCAGCCTGGCCCGGAGTTATGAAGAACTACTGGTAGCCCGCGCCATGCTGGGTCTTTTTGAAGGCCCGGTATTTGCCGCGACGGCGGTACTGCTGGCGGAATGGTTCACGAAACCCGAACGCGGACGGGCCTTTGGCATCTGGAATCTCAGCTCGCCAACCGGGGCGTTTCTGGCCGGGCCGATCTCCGGCATGATCCTGGCGCACTATGACTGGCGCATCATGATGTTTGTCGAAGGGCTTCCGGCCTGGCTGTGGATGGTGCTGTGGTGGTGGCGAATGCCGGCGTCGATTAAAAAAGCCCGCTGGTTACCTGCCGGGGAGCGAGCATCACTGGAAGCGGCGCTGGCTGAAGAACAATCGCAGCTGGCGAGTAAAGAGAAATCTGACAAGTGGTGGACTATCTTTGCGGAGCCCTCAGTCTGGCTCACGCTGATTGGCAGCACATTTATCAGCCAGCTGATAGCCGGTTATCAGCTGTGGCTTCCTTCTTTGCTGCACAGCGCCTCTACGCTGTCTGTTGAGATGATTGGCCTGCTCTCCGGGTTGCCGTTTCTTGCCGGTATGCTGGGGATAATTCTGATCACCTGGCACTCAGACAGACACGGACAGGAGCGTCGCTGGCATGCCGCTATTCCCACCATCATCACCGGGGTGGTGCTGATTGCTGCGATGCTCGTCGCGCCAGCCAGTGTACCTGCGCAAATCACGCTACTCATTGCCGCTGGCTTCACGATGAAGATGTTTATACCGCTGGTGTTCACCCGACTGACAGAAACATTGCCCCGCACCAAAGCCATTACCGCGGTTGTATTCGTCAACGCCGTTGGCAATCTGCTGGCAGGCACAATGGGGCCGCTGATTGTGGGAGTTCTGCGTCAGTCGACAAACAGTTTTGATGCTGCATTTATCGCGCTGGGCGCAGGTGCCGTTCTGGGCGGCTTGCTACTGGCCTGCGTCGGGGCGAAATGGACCCTGCGACAGCAGCTGCCGCTGCAACAGGGCGGCAACTGAACCTCCTGTTTTGCTTCTGGATAAAGGAATTAACATGAGTACTCAATTTTTACAGCCTGCAACCGCAAAAATTGGTGACCTGCGTCTGCGCAGTGGGATCCTGTTACCGGATGTGGAGCTGGCTTACGCCACACTGGGGAAATTAAACACCGAACGCAATAACGTCATTTTGATGACCCATGGTTTTACCTCCAGCTATTTGTTTATCGGCCGTGCCAGTGCGACGTCCTCTGAGGGGACATGGGCGGGGCTGGTAGGGCCGGGCAAAGCTATCGATACCGATAAGTATTTTGTTGTCAGCTCAAATATGCTCGGCTCATCTTTTGGCTCCACCTCTCCGGCGAGCATTAATCCGACAACAGGTAAGCACTATGGAGCCGATTTTCCGGATTTAACCCTCAGCGACATCGTGGAGGCCCAGCGCCGGATGCTGCTGCAACTGGGTATTGAGCAACTCGTCGCAGTGGTCGGCCCGTCTTATGGCGGTTTCCAGGGACTGACCTGGGCGATTGAGCATCCGCATATGCTGCGGGGGATATCGATGAGCGTCAGCGGGATCCATGCCCCGGCGGATACCACTTCCGCCGCCCTCCGTGAATGCTTTGCCAGTGATGAAAACTGGAATAATGGCGATCACTACTCAAACGGCGGCATCACCCGGACCATGGTCAGCTTACGCAAGCAGACCATCAAGGATTACGGTATTGATGTCTTACTGGCGCGGCAATTTCCGGATCCGCTGTTGCGTGAACAGGAGATAGAGCGTCAGGCACAGGCCTGGGCGCGGGTCATCGATCCTAACTCAATGCTGGTGCTGGCAAAGGCGATGGAGTCGTTTGATGCACAGCCGCAGCTGGGCAATATTCGGGCGAAAGTGCAGCTCGTGTTATCCCGCTCGGATCAGTTATTTCCCGCGAGTAATGCGCCAGCGGTAATGCAGGCATTTAAACAGGCAAATGTCAGAGCTGAATATGTGGCTCTCGACAGTGATTATGGTCATCACGCCGCAGGTACCGATTCTGTTAAATGGCAGGAAGATCTCCGCAGATTTGTCGATGGATTGTGATTTTTCCGGCTATATTTTCAGCCGATATAAATTACTACAATGCCTGCCCAGCAGGTTACTGCTTAAATAAAAAGGACGCTCTCCCGGTCGATGGGGGAGTGTCCTGTTATCGCCGTACCTTTATTACTTATTTTCCGCTGCGCTTTTCCCCTCCGCACATTTTCCTGCTGATAATTCCGTAAAATTATTTTTTGCCTGTTTAAGTACATTAAGGAAAATACGGTAATCCTCTGCGGAGATGCCATTGAATAATTTATTTTTAAGCTGAGTCACTAACGGGTTAACTGCATTGTAAATACAATCGCCTTGCGTGGTGAGTCTTACTTTTGCGCAGCGGCGATCGATTTTATCCTGCATCCGAATAATTAAATCCTGTTGTGCCAGTGATTCAACATGTCGGCTGGTGCGGGTTTTATCGATCTGCGCCATAAAAGCAAGGTCAGATACCGTCAAAAGATCATTTTCATGCAGGCAGGCAAGGATTCGCCATTCATACTTTGAAATATTATAGGGTGACAATATATGGCCTAACATCTCGTTATAGCTACGCTGCATAAAAAAAAGTAATGAAAAGGTTGCCCCATAATGTGCTGGTATTTATTCTCCGGAGGCTGTTCGTCATCCTGTTGTTTCTCTGCTTCATGATTCGGATGCATCAATCCCCCTTGATTATTCAGATGTGCTGGACGTGAGGTCAGAATAGTTTTTTACTCAGCGATCTCGGTGTTGAGCCATAAGTTTAACATCCCTGGTTTATTAACGCTGTGATGCCTGATATATTTTTAATAAAGCATAAATAATTGCTGGTGATAAATGTGCTAACGCATATGTTATTTTTGTTTATATTGTCAAAAAAACACAATTCAAGCCGTTAAATAATTAGTGGATTATTTGGATTAATGTCACACTGTATTGTGCATTTGCATAAATATATTTATTTATATTAAATATATCGACCATAAATATATATCGTGGTGAGGTCTAAAGTAAGTATCCTCCGGCAGAGCCGGAGGCTTTAGGGTGAGCGCCTCAAAGGCGCCGACAAACCATGAGCCGCCCA
>NZ_CBFFRJ010000232.1:0-3714 GCF_965644225.1 Phytobacter sp. V91
GGGCATCGTGAAAAATCTATGGCAAAGAAAGCCTTATGTTCTCATAACTGACGATTAAATCGCACCTTCCCTAAGTCTGCGTCACGACCGATTTTCGTATTGAATGCGCTTATCTTACATTCCTTATTTATATGTAATTTTTATTTTATAAAAAAAGAATATCACACTACATTAACCGCTTAATTTCAATATATTGCTTCGTGGTTTTTATTTTTTTAAATTAAAAAACTTGGAGGTGGTTCTGGTTTTGCATTTTAACGCTTAAAAAAATGCAGGGGCGGGAGTAGGGATGGTCAATGGCAAACAATTTTAGGAGAAGTGAATCATTTTGCTTTCAGTCGATGCTATATACTCAAATTATAAACCTGCCAAGATTAATTATTATTTTGATAGTAAATTTCAAAATGCTGAGGGCGTTTTTATGGGGAAGAAACATATCTATTTGTTCTGTTCTGCGGGAATGTCCACTTCGCTGCTGGTATCCAAAATGCGTGCCCAAGCTGAAAAATATGAAGTGCCGGTCATTATTGAAGCTTTTCCTGAAACTCTCGCAGGGGAGAAGGGACCGGAAGCTGACGTTATTTTATTAGGCCCACAGATTGCGTATATGCTTCCCGAGATTCAGCAGCGGCTGTCCAATAAGCCGGTGGAAGTGATCGACTCTGCACTGTACGGCAAAGTTGATGGTTTAGGTGTTTTGAAAGCGGCCGTTGCGGCCATTAAGAAAGCTGCTGCACAATAATTTAATTTTAAAACTCGACCTTTCGGGTCGCTGGCGAAGCGAATTTTCGGCTTAATGAAATATCTTCCGTGCCGGCCGCCCGAATAATAAATATTTTATTTACCCGTCAAAGAGTAATTTCATCATTATGCCGTAATCGCACAATTACGGCTTTAAAGGGTATTGACTATGAGTAAAGTGATTGACTCGCTTGAAAAGGTACTCCTTCCTTTTGCTGTTAAAATAGGAAAGCAACCGCACATTAATGCGGTTAAAAACGGCTTTATTAAATTAATGCCGTTGACCCTCGCCGGGGCCATGTTCGTATTAATTAACAACGTCTTTCTCAGCTTTGGTGAAGGCTCTTTCTTCTATTCAATGGGGGTCCGCCTGGATGCCTCAACCATTGAAACCTTAAACAGCTTTAAAGCTATCGGCGGTAACGTTTATAACGGTACTTTAGGCATTATGTCGCTGATGGCGCCGTTCTTTATCGGCTCGGCGATGGCGGAAGATCGCAAGGTCGACCCGATGGCCGCCGGGCTGTTAGCCGTCGCGGCATTTATGACCGTCACTCCCTATAGCGTCGGCGATGCTTACGCCATAGGCGCCAACTGGCTGGGCGGGCAAAACATTATTTCGGGGATGATCATCGGTCTGGTGGTGGCGGAGCTGTTTACCTTCGTTATTCGTCGCAACTGGTTCATTACCCTGCCGGACAGCGTGCCGTCATCGGTATCGCGTTCGTTCTCGGCGCTGATCCCAGGCTTCCTGATCCTGTCGATTTTCGGCATCGTCTCCTGGCTGCTGGCCTCGTATGGCAGCAACTTCCACCAGATTATTATGGACTCCATCTCCACGCCGCTGGCGGCGATGGGCAGCGTTGTCGGCTGGGCGTACGTTATTTTCAACTCCCTGCTGTGGTTCTTTGGCGTACACGGTTCGCTGGCGCTGACCGCGCTGGATAACGGCATCATGACCCCGTGGGCGTTGGAAAACATCGCGCTGTATAACCAGTATGGTTCCGTTGAAGCGGCCATCGAGGCGGGCAAACAGTTCCACTTCTGGGCCAAACCGATGCTCGATTCGTACATCCTGCTGGGCGGCTCCGGCGCGACTCTGGGCCTGATTATCGCCATCTTTATCGGCTCGCGCCGCGCCGACCATCGTCAGGTTGTTAAGCTGGCGCTGCCGTCAGGCATCTTCCAGATTAACGAACCGATTCTGTTCGGCCTGCCCATTATCATGAACCCGGTGATGTTTATCCCGTTCGTGCTGGTGCCGCCGATTCTGGCAGCCATCACCCTGGCGGCTTACAGCATGGGGATTATTCCTCCGGTGACCAACTTGGCCCCGTGGACCATGCCGACCGGTCTGGGCGCCTTCTTTAACAGTAACGGCAGCGTCGCTGCTCTGCTGGTGGCGCTGTTCAACCTTGGTGTCTCGACCCTGATCTACCTGCCATTTGTCGCGATTTCCAATAAAGCGCAAAGCACCATCGAGCAGGAAGATAGCGAAGAAGATATCGCTAACGCACTGAAATTCTGATGTCGAGCGGTACGGGAGATTTCCCGTACCGCCTGAGAAATGAGGGAATAATATGTTTGATTTGGACCATATCGAAGCAGAAGATATGCCTGAAAATGACCTCGAAGAGGTGGTGATGGGGCTGATTATCAACTCCGGACAGGCCCGCAGCCTGGCCTATGCCGCGCTGAAGCAGGCGAAACAGGGCGACTTCGCCGCCGCTAAAGCGATGATGGAGCAGTCGCGGGTGGCGCTGAGCGAAGCCCACCGCGTACAGACTCAGCTGATTGAAAGCGATGAAGGCGAAGGGAAAATGAAGGTCAGCCTGGTGCTGGTTCACGCGCAGGATCATCTGATGACCTCAATGTTGGCCCGCGAACTGGTCGCGGAATTGATTGAGCTACATGAGAAGGTACAATAGGCCATCTACACGATGAGGCAGCCAAAGATGATGACCACAGAAATCAGTACCGCCCGCGAACAGCAGCTCTTCAACGGGAAAAACTTTCATGTGGTCATCTACAACAAGACGGAAAGCGTTAGCGGGCTTCACCAGCACGACTATTACGAATACACCATCGTTTTAACCGGGCGCTATTATCAGGAAATTAATGGCAAACGGGTGCTGCTGGAGCGCGGGGATTTTGTCTTCATCCCAATGGGGTCGCACCATCAAAGCTTTTACGAGTTTGGCGCGACGCGCATTCTTAACGTCGGCATCAGCAGGAGTTTCTTTGAGAAACACTATCTGCCGCTGCTGCCGTTTGAGCTGGTCGCTTCGCAGGTCTACGCGATCAAAAGCACTTTTCTCAGCTACATCGAATCGGTGATTGCTTCGCTGAATTTTCGCGAAACTGAATTTGACGAATTTATTGAACTGGTCTCGTTTTACACCATTAATCGTTTACGGCACTACCGCGAGGAGCCGGTTCAGGATGTCATTCCGCAGTGGCTAAAAAATACCGTCGAGGATATGCACGATAAACATAAATTTGGCGAAGGGGCGCTGAAAAAGATGGTCGGGCTCTCCGGGAAAACTCAGGAATATTTAACCCGGGCAACCCAACGCTATTATGGTAAAACGCCGATGAAGATTATTAATGACATTCGCATTAACTTCGCCAAGAAACAGCTGGAAATTACCAATTACTCGGTAACCGATATTGCTTACGAAGCAGGCTACAGTAGCCCCAGCTTATTTATTAAAACATTCAAAAAGCTGACCTCATTTACGCCAAGCAATTATCGTAAGACGCGAATTCAGATAATAAGTGCAACGCTCGGTCATGTGGATGGATAGTGTGGGAAGAAGGGTTAACTACCGATAAGTTATCCCGTTCTTCCTACCACAGATGAGCGAGCAACATGAAGTACCGGCAGTTAACCGAAGGCATACGATACCAGATTGCCCTGTTGTTTGGTGATGATATTAGCCTCACGGAGCTCAGCAAGCGTGTTGGCGTCAG
>NZ_CBFFRJ010000233.1:0-3602 GCF_965644225.1 Phytobacter sp. V91
ACTCGAACCAGTGACATACGGATTAACAGTCCGCCGTTCTACCGACTGAACTACAGAGGAATCGTGTGAACGGGGCGGATATTAGCGATGCATCCGGCCCTTGTCAAAGGCTGAGACAACAAATGCGAACTGTTTGCTGACTATTTCAGCAATCCGCTGGTGCGGTAATCAGTTAGCCGAAATTTTGGCTTCTCTGCACCATGATGAGGCAGAGGAGTCTCTTATGGGGCAGTTAACAAAACCTTGTTTCAGTAATCATTATCACCTGAGTGATTAGAATCTCTTATTATCCAGCCTGTTAGACATAATTGAATGCCTTATCTAAAACTGGCAAGCATCTTGCAACTCCTCCGACAACTTAAATGCCCACGGTGGCACTGGTATCCCGAACAGGAGGCACAATGAACTTAAGACGCCTGAAATACTTCGTAAAAATCGTTGATATCGGAAGCCTGACACAGGCTGCTGAAGTTCTCCATATCGCTCAGCCAGCGCTGAGCCAGCAGGTTGCCACTCTGGAAGGTGAGCTGGACCAGCAATTACTGATCCGTACCAAACGGGGCGTTACGCCAACTGAGGCCGGGAAAATACTCTACGCTCATGCTCGCACCATCCTTCGCCAGTGTGAACAGGCGCAGATGGCAGTCAACAACGTGGGCCAGTGCCTGCGCGGCCAGGTTTCAATTGGCCTGGCACCGGGTACGGCGGCGTCTTCGGTGACTATGCCGCTGTTGCAGGCGGTACGCAATGAACTGCCGGAAGTGACGGTTTATCTGCATGAAAACAGCGGGGCGGTGCTCAACGACAAATTGCTTAACGGGCAACTGGATATGGCGGTGTTGTATGAGCGTGCGCCTGGCACCGGTATCACCAGTGTTCTTTTGCTCAAAGAAGATCTCTACCTGGTGGGCACGCGTGACTGTCCGGGACAGAGCGTTGATTTAACAGCGGTTGCCGAGATGAATCTGTTCCTGCCGCGTGATTACAGCGCGGTACGTCTGCGTGTGGATGAAGCCTTCTCATTGCGTCGTCTGACGGCAAAAATCATCGGTGAAATTGAGTCTATCTCCACCCTGACTGCGGCTATCGCCAGCGGAATGGGCGTGACGGTACTCCCGGAATCTGCTGCGCGTTCATTAAGCAGCGCGGCGAATGGCTGGATGGCGCGTATCACCACCCCGTCGATGAACCTGCCGTTATCGCTTAACGTCTCGGCGCGTGGATCTTTGTCTCCACAGGCGCAGGCGGTAAAAGAAATTCTTATGTCTCTGGTCAGTCGTCCGGCCATGGACAGCCGGGAGTTACAGTTGGTCAGTTAAGCGTTATTCCATAATGGAATAAGATGCTGGTTTATATTATTTGTTCTGCCAGGCCTCAGACTTTAACAATAGCGTCATGTCTGATGGTCCTGGAGGGAAGGGTGAATTTCCAGCAACTGAAAATAATTCGCGAAGCGGCGCGCCGGGATTACAATCTCACTGAAGTCGCCAATATGCTTTATACATCGCAGTCCGGTGTGAGTCGTCATATCCGTGAGCTTGAAGAAGAGCTGGGGATTGAGATTTTCATTCGTCGCGGCAAGCGATTACTGGGAATGACGGAGCCAGGAAAAGCACTGCTGGTGATTGCGGAACGCATTCTCAACGAGGCGAGCAATGTCCGTCGCCTCGCCGATCTTTTCACTAATGACGCCTCGGGTGTCTTAACTATTGCCACCACCCACACTCAGGCGCGTTACAGCCTGCCATCGGTGATTAAATCTTTTCGTGCGCTTTTTCCGGAAGTACGTCTCGAATTGATTCAGGGAACGCCGCAGGAAATAGAGGCGTTGCTGCACAACGGCGGGGCAGATATCGGCATTGCCAGTGAACGTCTGAGTAATGACAGCACGCTGGCGGCATTTCCGTGGTTCCGCTGGCACCACAGCCTGCTGGTGCCGGAGGATCATCCTCTGACGCAGTGTTCACCCCTGACCCTTGAAGAGATCAGCCGCTGGCCATTGATCACTTATCGCCAGGGCATCACCGGTCGCTCGCGTATCGATGAAGCCTTTGGTCGCAAAGGTCTGCTGCCGGATGTAGTGCTGAGTGCGCAGGATTCGGACGTGATTAAAACCTATGTTGAGCTGGGTCTGGGCATTGGGCTGGTGGCGGAGCAGTCGGGAGGCGGCACTGAAGAGGGGAAACTGGTGCGGCTGGATACGCGGCACCTGTTTGATGCCAATACCGTCTGGTTAGGCCTGAAGCGCGGACAGCTACAGCGTAACTATGTCTGGCGATTTATCGAACTCTGCAATGCCGGACTGTCAGTGGAAGATATCAAACGTCAGGTGATGGAAGCTGAAGAAGAGGCGATTGATTACCAGATCTGATCGTCTGCCACGGCAATAAATCCCCGCTGAGCAAAGTGACAGCGGGGATTATTGTAATGGCCTCTGGTGATTATTCGGCAAAGTTCAGCAGAGCATCGCCATCAAGTCGGTAACGAACCCACTCGCTCTGCGGCAGTGCGCCGATGCTGAGATAGAAATCAATGGCTGGCTGGTTCCAGTCGAGTACGCTCCACTCCAGACGACCACATTTGCGTTGTACCGCACAGCGGGCGATGTATTTCAGTAAAGCTTTTCCTGCCCCTGCGCCGCGAAATTCGGGCGAAATATACAAATCTTCCATATAGATGCCGTTACGCCCAAGCCAGGTGGAATAGCTGGTAAAGAACACCGCATAGCCAGCGATTTTTCCGTCAATTTCGCAGATCAGGGCTTCGGTGTTGCTGCCCTCACCGAACAGCGTGTTACCGATCTCTTCCGGGGTGGTCACCACTTCTTCCGGGGCTTTTTCATAAACCGCCAGTTCATAAATCATATCGTAAATGGCTTGTGCATCTGTCGGCCGGGCCTGGCGAATCGTGGTAGTCATCCGTTTTCCTGTCTTTTTTGAGTTACTGCAAAAATTGATGACGCCAAGCATAAGCGTTATTGTTGAAAGAATTAAGTGCAATGAAATCACTGGTTGATGAATATTATGCATTCTGCTTTGCGGCGTCTCGATTTAAACCTGCTGCCGGTGTTCGATGCCATTTACCGCCACCGCTCCGTCAGACTGGCTGCTGAAGAACTCGCGATGAGCACCTCGGCGCTAAGCCACGCGTTGTCACGATTGCGTGTCACGCTGAATGACCCGTTGTTTTATCGTGAAGGCCACCACATGTGCCCGACGGTGTATGCCATCTCGCTGGCGCCGTCGATTGCCTCGTCACTGAAATTCCTCAATCAGGAGCTGACACCACAGCCAGTGTTTGAGCCATCCAGCAGCAGCGACTGTCTGCAAATAGCCATCACTGACTTCACGGTCTTTTGTATTTTTCCTGCCCTTATGCAGCAGTTGCAGAAGGTGGCCCCAGGCCTACGTTTTGAACTGCGCTATTTGCCGCATAGTCCGGCGCTGACGGAACTGCTGGCCGGTGAGATTGATCTGGCGCTGGGATTCAGTGCGCCTGATGATGTGGAGCATCCTGAACTGGATGAAATTAGGGAAGGTGCGATTTAATCGTCAGTTATGAGAACATAAGGCTTTCTTTGCCATAGATTTTTCACGATGCCC
>NZ_CBFFRJ010000234.1:0-3581 GCF_965644225.1 Phytobacter sp. V91
TACAGCTCAGCTAAGGTAAGGCTAATACAGATAAGGACTCCACTGAACCCCACCGATTAAATCGCACCTTCCTTAATTGATGAATTATTAAATTTGACGGCCAGTAAGACTATTGAGGGAGTCATTTCCCTTGATGAGATCTCTATGCACCCTGATTGCAAAAAATACTGTAATGGAATCCCCTGGGTCCTTTGTGGCGAAACAAGCGATCCCAATAATTTTTCAAGTGTAAGCATTGATGATGATGATGCTGCCTATACGGCAACAAAAACCCTTCTTGAATCCGGGAAAAAAAAGATTGCTTTAATAAGCCAGACTGGGGTTTTTCCTATGCCAATAAACGTCAGCGTGGGTACGAACGCGCAGTGGAGGAATCGGGTTATCAATATAAAAATACAGTCTATGCCAACGAAATTTCATTTAAGGAAGGTATGGCTGCACTCGAGGAGCTTTTTACATCCCCTAATCCACCCGATGCCATTGTTGCAGTATCTGACATATTAGCTATAGGCGCGACGCAACAAGCCAAAAAACGCGGTATTGAGATCCCCGAAAAACTTGCCATCATTGGTTTCGATGATATACCTGTCGCGGAAATGGTTTCTCCCGCCTTGAGCACCATCCATCAACCGGCTCAGGAAATGGGCAGAATTGCAGTAGAACTATTGGTCCAACAACTGACATTGCCAGGCACACCAAACAAGGCAATACAGTTAGAATGGACATTTGTTAAAAGAGGCACCCACTAACAAGAATAGCGCTCAATAGTTGGCATATACCTCTTTTCACCTTTTAACTCAGTACGTTATTGGGCATTCGTCAGCCAACATGTAGCGCTACAGCAGATACACTCTCAATATGGGTGTTAGCTGTTATCAAAGGATTTTCACGAACTTTGAATTGCTCTACCACAAGCTTTAAACGACCAGCTTGTTCTGCCAGAGCCGCAGCAGCAGTAGCGGACTCCTCAACAAGCACGGCATTTTGCTGGGTTACACGATCCATTTCTGCAACGGCTAAACCAACCTGATCAATGCCACGGCTCTGTTCACCAGATGCAATAGCAATATCCCCCATGATGTCCGTAACACGCATCGTCGCGTCAACAATACCTTTCATGGTATCTCCGGCGCCCTCAACCATTGAGGAACCTGTTTCTACACGCTTAACGGAATCATCAATCAATGCATTTATCTCTTTCGCAGCCTGGGCACTTCTTTGAGCAAGGTTACGGACTTCTCCGGCGACGACTGCGAATCCTCGTCCCTGTTCACCGGCTCTCGCAGCTTCCACAGCGGCGTTCAAAGCAAGAATATTTGTCTGGAAAGCGATGCCATCAATCACAGTAGTAATATCTGCAATTTTTTGGGAACTACCGACTATCTCGTGCATGGTCTTAACCACATTGGCCATAGCCTCCGTTCCCTACTGAGCAATCGTCGATGCATTACGAGCTAAAGAAGAAGCGTGCTGCGCATTCTCCGCATTTTGCTTAACCGTTGCGGTTAACTCTTCCATACTTGCAGCCGTTTGTTCCAGTGATGAAGCCTGTTGTTCAGTTCGGGTTGAAAGATCACCGTTCCCGGCAGAAATTTCCACCGAACTATTGTATATAAAATCGGAACCTTCACGTACAGAGCTTACTGTGCGAGTTAACTCATCCTGCATATTTTTAATCGACGAGAGTAAGGCACCTATTTCATTATGTACCGTAATGTCTATTTTTTGTGTTAAATCTCCTCGTGAAACATTCCGAATATACTCAATACTTTTATTTAGCGGAAGAATAAGAAGTTTATTCATTCGTTCCCAGACGATAACGATAACCGCCAAAGTAATTAATAACAATGAGAGTAAAACCCAGTGTGCAGCGGAATATGCCTTGATGTTTTTTTCTGCACCAATAACTACGTACTTATCACAATCAATTAGCCAGTTATCGAAAGCCTTCTCCATATTGTCCTGAAATTGTTGCGTAGGTTGGCTGATAAACGCATCAATGTTTCCATCTTTGATATAGCGGGTCAGTTCAGAAAGAGCAGACCGAAATGTTGTGAAATTTGAATGTAAAGCCTGGACATAAACTGATTCGCGATCTTGGTCCGTCAAGAAAGAATCGAATTTATTCATGGCAGTATCTGCCAGACTCAATTTTTCTTCGACTTCAACAACCAATATTTTGACGTCATTATTTAGATCATTATGATTTTCCGCGGCCATATAATCCACACTTGCTAGATTGAGCGTGCTCCGGGCCTGAACGAGAGCCATCCACGATGTCCCCAATTGAGTCTGCAAATCGCGAAGGTGTTGGTTAAAAATAAAATTTTCTTTGTCTGTTTGTATGGTATTAAGAAACATCACACCAGATGCTAATTGCAATGAAGCAAATAATCCCAGTACAAATAAAAGACACACGACGACACGCATCCGTTTAAACATAGACACCTCAGAGTATGCAAATATCAGGTAATGGCCTAAAAATACGTAGTAGCTCTCTATGTAGAGAGCTACTGTGCAAAGTTAATCAGGGTTTTCTACTGAACAGTCAAAATACGTGTTGTATTGGTACTCCCACTGGCACCCATCACATCACCTTGAGTGACAATGACCCACTCACCTGAATTAAGGTATCCCTTCTCACGTAAGAGAATTACTGCATCGTTTGCAGCGGCAACACCGTCATTATCACTGTCAAAGTAAACCGGGGTTACCCCACGGTATAACGCTGCCAGATTGAGTGTCTGTTCGTGGCGAGAAAGAGCAAAGATAGGCAAGCCCGAACTGATGCGAGAAGCCATAAGCGGTGCGCGGCCAGATTCGGTCATTGTGATGATGGCTTTAACCCCCTGAAGATGGTTAGCTGCATACATAGCTGACATCGTAATGGCTTCTTCTACATTATCAAATTGTGTATCCAAGCGGTGCTTAGATACATTGATGCCAGGGATCTTTTCAGCCCCGATACAAACACGCGCCATTGCAGCAACGGTTTCAACAGGGTATTGGCCCGCTGCGGTTTCGGCAGAGAGCATTACTGCATCAGTACCATCCAGCACGGCATTCGCCACATCCATAACCTCAGCTCGTGTGGGCATCGGGCTGTTAATCATTGATTCCATCATTTGCGTCGCAGTAATGACGGCACGGTTAAATTTGCGTGCTCTACGGATTAAAGTCTTTTGGATACCGACAAGTTCAGGATCGCCAATTTCAACCCCGAGGTCACCACGTGCGACCATGACAACGTCTGATGCCATAATGACGTCATCCATGGCTTCTTTGCTGCATACAGCTTCTGCACGCTCAACTTTGGCACAAATCTGTGCATTACATCCCGCAGCGCGAGCAAGTCGGCGCGCATAGTGCAAATCCTCACCACATCTCTGGAATGAGATCGCTAGATAATCAACACCTATTTCAGCGGCTGTGATGATATCGGCTTTATCTTTTTCGGTTAATGCTTCGGCAGAAAGGCCACCGCCCAATTTGTTAATGCCTTTGTTATTAGGGAAGGTGCGATTTAATCGGTGGGGTTCAGTGGAGTCCTTATCTGTATTAGCCTTACCTTAGCTGAGCTG
>NZ_CBFFRJ010000235.1:0-3520 GCF_965644225.1 Phytobacter sp. V91
ATTGCCGCTTCCTCAGATACCTGGCATTTATACGCTATTTTTACCGGTTCATGATTAAGTTATTCATCATGAACAATGGCGGATTCAACTCCGAAGTGCAACGCTAAGCCGCCATTCTTAGCTCTGCAAACACCACCGAGGGTTGCCTGAACCCAAGACACTTGCGTGGTCTGCTGTTCAGTGCACCCTGATAGCGCTGTAAGTCTTCTTCTGACACTGTACGCAGGTCGGTTCCTTTCGGGATAAACTGCCGTAACAGGCCATTTGTGTTCTCATTCAGCCCGCGCTCATGTGAGGCGTAGGGATGGGCGAAGTACGTATCAGCTTCCAGCGCCTTCGCGATAGCCTTGTGCTCACTGAACTCCAGACCGTTATCGAAAGTTATTGTGTGACACACATCCCGGTAATCGCTCAACAGAGAGATAATCGCGCTACTGACCTCCACTGCATCCTTTGAAAAAACCTTTTTCGTCAGATAAATACGGCTCTTACGCTCTGCCAGTGTGACGATAGCGCCTGTTCCCTGCTTACCCAGCACAAGGTCCGCTTCCCTGTCCCCCAGACGACTACGCTCATCAACAACCGGTGGACGCAGCTCTATGGACACTGCATCCGGGATACGACCTCGTTTCTGACCATACCCCTTACGGTAGCGGCGTTTCCCTTGCCGTAGATGGGTGAAAAGCCCACCACCACGCACTTTATCTGCCATTACATACTGGTAAATCCACTCATGGCTGACAGACAGGCCAATGACCTTCGCCACCGCACTTATCTGCTCAGGACTCCACTTCCACCCCAGAGCAAACACAACAAAGTCAATGACATTCTGACTCACCGACCGCTTTGCAGCCGTCATACGTCGCTGCTCACAAAGACGCTGCGCATTCTCCGGGGCATAGCACTCAGGAACACCGTTACGTCTGAGTTCACGGGATACAGTAGACTTGCTGACTCCGATACGGATGCCTATCTCACGGCAAGATAAATTATCATCACGCAGCACCGATATCTGGTATCGTTGCCCCTCGGTTAGTTGCTGGTATTTCATAGTTACTCGCTCATCTTTGGTCGGAAGAGCAGGATAGCTTATCAGCCGCTAACCGTCCTTCCATCTACATGACCGAGCGTTGCACTTATTATCTGAATTCGCGCTTAAATATTTCTTATGCCGGGATAACGCAGTGTTCTTGAATCAAGAATATATTCCTTTTTTCTACTTATTAAAATGTACCTTTGAAAAAGTAGAGATTCCTGAGTACACTTAAAGTGACCATCCGGCCCCGTTTTTCACGCAGCGCGCCGGTTACTTTTCCGACAGGATACCCGACAGCTTATGGCCATCCCGACAGACCATCAGTGGTTACCGTATGCTCCTGACGATGCCTCCGGTGACACCGCCTTCCCGGTGATGAGCGGTGACGCTGTCACGCCGGTGAATCCGGCCCGGGCGTATATGCTGTCACTGAACTCGGCGCGAAGCCGCCAGACCATGTCCTCCTTCCTGAACATTGTCGCCCGGATGCTCGGCGCCGGCTCCCTCGATGACTGCAGCTGGGGCGCACTGCGGCGCCATCATGTGCTGGGACTTATCGAGATGCTGCGCGACGCAGACCGGGCGGTGGCCACGGTCAACACCTACCTCTCGGCCCTGAAAGGGGTGGCCAGCGAAGCCTGGATGCTGAAGCTGATGGATGTCGAAAGTTACCAGCACATCCGCGCCGTGCGTCAGGTCCGTGGCAGCGCACTGCCACGTGGCCGGGCACTGAAACGGGAGGAGATAAAGGAATTGTTTGCGGTCTGTGAGGCAGACACCGGCAGTATTGGCGTTCGTGACGCGGCCCTGATGGCCGTGATCCTTGGCTGCGGCCTGCGCCGGTCGGAAGCGGTGGCGCTGAGTTATGAAGATATTGCACCCGGCGATCGGGCGCTGAAGGTGCTGGGGAAAGGCAACAAGGAGCGACTGGCCTATGTTCCAGCCGGGGCCTGGCAGCGGCTTCAGTTCTGGGTGGACCAGGTCCGGGGCGAGGCGCCGGGTCCGTTGTTTCCGCGGATCCGCCGGCACGATGTGGTGACGGAGAGCCGGCTTACCGACCAGGCGGTGTACCATATTCTGCAGGTGCGTCAGCGGCAGGCAGGTATCGAAAAGTGTGCGCCACATGATTTGAGGCGTACCTTTGCGACCGCGATGCTGGATAACGGGGAGGACTTAATCACCGTGAAGGACGCCATGGGACACGCCAGCGTGACTACCACGCAGAAGTACGACCGTCGTGGCGAGCAGCGTTTGCGCCAGGCACGAGACCGTCTGGATCAGTGAATCAACCAGGAACATGACAATGATTCTCTGTCAATACACCGATCAGACGGCTTTATGGGGTAATACGGAACTCTGGGTTACCAGAATCTAGCACCTTAAACAGAGCGGTGAAATCGGCTTTTTGTGAACCGCCCCGGTTTTCCGGGAGAGGGTTTTATCTGTGAACTCAGGCTGCCAGATCACCGTTTACGATGGAAGCGTAATATGCCTGTTCGGCTTCTACCGGAGGGATATGGCCGAGACGTTCCAACAACCGCCGGTTGTTGTACCAGTCCACCCACGTCAGTGTCGCCAGCTCCACTTCGGCGCGGGTTTTCCAGCTTTTACGATGTATAACCTCCGCTTTGTAAAGTCCGTTGATGCTCTCTGCCATTGCGTTGTCGTATGAGTCGCCGGTGCTGCCCGTTGATGCCAGCAGCCCTGCGTCCTTAAGCCGTTGCGTGTACGCCAGCGACACATACTGAGTGCCTTTATCGCTGTGATGGATGGTTCCGACGGGACGTCTGGCCCACAATGCCTGCTCCAGCGCATCCAGTACGAACGTTGTTTCCATCGACGATGAGACCCGCCATCCCACGATGCGACCGGCGAACACATCGATGATGAACGCCACATACGCGAAGCCCTGCAAGGTGCTGACATAGGTAAAATCAGCCACCCACAGCTGGTCAGGCCGTTCGGCCACGAACTGGCGGTTCACACGGTCATCTGCAGCAGCCTCTTTACGGCTGACGGTGGTTCGTACCTTTTTGCCCCGGCCTACCCCGGCCAGCCCCATCGCCTTCATCAGCCGTGCCATGGTACATCTGGCCGTGCTGATGTGTTCCCGGAGCAACTGACGCCAGACCTTGCGGACGCCATACACACTGTGGTTTTCATCATACACACGCTGTATCTCCGTTTTCAGCAGGTGGTCACGCTGTTCACGCGGGCTGCGCCTGTCCGGATGCATGCGGTGGTGCTGATACCGGTAATACGTCGACGGGGCGATATCCAGTTCCTGGCATACCGGTCCGACCCCATGCTCATTACGCAGGGTATCCACCAGAGGGGCTATTTTTTCCAGAGGCGGTCGAACTCCGCCTTCGCAAAATAAGCGGAAGCCTGGCGCAGGATATCGTTACTGCGGCGCAGTTCGCGGTTTTCACGTTCCAGCTCCTTGAGACGCTGGCGTTCAGTGGTGGTGAGTCCGCCGTCACC
>NZ_CBFFRJ010000236.1:0-3486 GCF_965644225.1 Phytobacter sp. V91
TCGTAATACGGCTGGAGACGCCTGCCGGTCAGCAGCTCCGTGTTCGGGATCAGGAAGTTCAGCTCCAGCCGCCCCTTGTCCTGGTGCTCAACCCACAGCACGCTGTACTGGTCTTTATCGAGTCCGGGCATCAGAACCCGCTCGAAGCTCTCCATCAGCTTTTCACGCTGGCCGGACGGTAAATCCTGTTCGGCAAAGGACAGGACGCCGGAGGTGTATTTTTTGGCGTAGGGCGAGGCGTCGATAAGCTCCCGGACTTCCTCCGGCTTCCCCTGCAGAACGCTGGCACCTTCGCGCTGGCGGTCTTTTCCCAGCAGATAATCCACCGGACCGGCACCACCGCCGCGACCTCGCGGGTGAAACTTAACGATCATCGTCTGCCCCCTTTTCCAGCACGGCATGCCGCAGCCGCTCGAGTCCGGCATCGATGGCCATCAGCGCGGCGACGACCTGCACGCGGTCGTGCCCGCTGCCGCCACCGCCGTTAACCTGCCGGGCAATCTGGTTAAGGTTGTTCCCCATGCCGGCAAGCTGACGAAGCAGCGCCGGTGAGAGCGACGGAAGTTTGCCGGCGCGGGCGGGCTTCTCGTCCAGGCACGTCTGCCGCATCCAGGCAGCGAGCTGTTTACCGTCGCAGCGTTCCAGCAGACGGCGGTGTTCATCTTCGGTCACCCACATCGTGAGCATTTTGCTACGTTTGTTTGCCAATCAGGCCTCCTGATAACGCCGGGACGGGCTGGAAATCTTTTCCCGGTCGGCACGGTGTTGGACAAGCCGCAGGCGCTTAAGTGGCTTTGCGGGTTTCGGGGCGCAGCCCTGAACCAGTCACGGAGCGCTAGCGGAGTGTATACTGGCTTAGTATGGTAAATCGAAGGGAGAATTCAGGGAAGTGCTTCCTGTGGCAGGTGAAAATGCAGCTCAGGGGCGTAGGTGCAACATGCGGGTAAAGTGAAATGACGCCTCCTCGCGCATTCGCTCACTGACGTTCGGTCATGAGGCTGCGGCGGGCGTTACTGAACTTATAAAGGGATGTTTTTGATTATCAGGCGATAAATGTACAAAAGCCCCGTGACATAATCACGGGGCTTCGGTACTCTAATTCTTCGCAGATACCTGCCAGGATCAGACGTAGCAATCCTATCCTAGCAGGGCTGGCTAGCATTGTCACTACCAGCTTAATACCATTCAACGACATTAAAATAATATCTGCACCTTAGACGCTCAGGTCTACGCCCCGGACTCCGGCAGGATAAACAGGCAAACGGTGGGTACGTAACTTAACCGCGAAAGAGTTAAGCTCTACCCCGTCTCGCAGTACGATAACTAGCACCTGATAAAAGAGCGAACAAGGCAGCAGTAAGCGGTGAAGTGTGATTGCTAAGGTCTGACACTTCACCCACACAATCAAGCCCGTTGCAAGGCAAGAAGAAACGATCTAGATGAAGGTCGCGCCGCTCCCCATGGTTTTCTGATACCCACCATGGGGGCATTAGGTATCTATTGCCTGTTTATCTGAATCAGCTCTGTTAGCTACTGATTATTCGATAAGTTCAGCCGTCATATGAACTCGCTTATTCGTGTTAGCTTCCGTAATTTTGTAAGTGGCATTCTGCTCATTGGCGATTGACGCAACTTTGGCTTCGGCTTCGTCAAGAGTGGAGGCTGTAACAGAAATGCTCTTGGCAATGACTGGTGAAGCTACGATTACCATCACGAGAACACTGGCCTTTAATATTCTATTCATAATGTCTCCTCGTTCATTTGTGGTCAGTTAACCAGAATGAACATGAAGTTCTACTACGCTCCTTCTGGCCGTGATTCCAAAAAAGTCGGTATCCGACACAAACAGAAAACTTTTATCATTCTATAATAACCGTAGTGATAGTAACTGTAGTTATTATAGGTTAATGGAGGATTTATGCGTGACATAAAAAAATTAATTGACGAGCTGAGCACAAAAGGAACTGATTTCGCAGCCTCTACTTATGCTTTTATAGAGCGGCAAGGTAATGATATGTCATCAATAAATATTGATGACATAGTTACAAAAGAAGAGAGGGAGCTTTTTAATAAGAAACTGGAACACTACAGAAGTGTTTACAAAAAAAAGGATTCAACAGTCTTGTAACCACTACAACCACCGACAAGGTGGATATTTTGAGGCGTGAAGAGAGCAAGACACGCCACGTGTAGCACATGGCTGATTTACCATAACACCCGTTGTCCGCACCGCTGAAACGGCCTCAGCGCGATTCTGAGGTCTGAACCGTGAAAATACACGCCTTGCCCCACAAAAACAGCGCACAATGGCGCTGGTGAGTTTTGCGAGTATGCATGGTTATGCATAACAGTGACGGAGCTAAAGTTTCGGGCTAAATTTGTCACCACATGGCTAAAACTTAATGTCTCGTAATCAAAAAAATGGCAGCAGGCCAAATCAAAAACCACTTATCGTCAGTACTCTGAGCGAAAGAGAACTACGAGCACTGAATCAGTGTATTATCGAACTTCTCCGAACCCTTCAACAACAGCATGAACAGCAGAATATGACGAAATTCCGGCTAGGTGACGTGGTTCGCTTCGCTAATAATGGTCAAAAAAAAGTCACGGGAATCATCATCCGTTTCAACAAAAAAACAGTGTCAGTACACTCAGAAACAGGTGGACAATGGACGGTATCACCGAACGTCCTTACCTTAATAAAACGACAAGTAATCAGCGATGAAGCAAGGAAAGAAACGTCACTTATCGTTAGCTGAATTGGCTGACACACTGAGCGTAAGCGTTAGTCTTCCGGTGGTGCGATAGCTTCGATGATCATATCCATCGAAAAACCACGACTTTGCAGGAACCGAATCTGACGCCCTTTTTCTCTGGCATCGGAAGGATAACCATCACCAAATTTTTTAATCCGGCATCCTGATGCCATCTGAAACCAGTCCACATCACAGTCTTTTATTGTCTTTTCAGTCACCTCCTGATCGATACCTTTCTGTCGAAGCTCCTGCCTGATACGGGTCGGGCCATACTGTTTTCGCAAAAAACGGGACACCATATTTTCAGCAATACGCTGATCGTTCAGATATTTGCTGTCACAAAGACGGACAATGACAGTTTCCACAGTCATCCCGTCATCCGTCATATGATGTAAAGCCCTGCGCATTTCGCCGTTGCTGTAATCCTTACGGGCAAGAAGAGAGACTGCGTGTTCATAAAGTTCATCCGGCTTCATTAATTTTCCCTCGTTTTATGTTCAGCCATATAACGACGTTTAACCCAGCGAAGGGGCATCGTAAGTTTTCTGATGCTGCTCCACCAACTCCTGCACCCGGTGTGCTTCAATAGTGTTTAGCCTATCGACAATCGGCGCAGCTGCTCGCTCAAACTCTCCACCTGCCTGCTCAAGACTGTGACGCGCTCGCTCAGCGCCGCGTTCTCCCGTTGCATAAGACCAGACATCGTCCGCCATTCCGCGAAGGCGTTCTC
>NZ_CBFFRJ010000237.1:0-3483 GCF_965644225.1 Phytobacter sp. V91
GCCATGGTGCGTGACAATACAAAATGGGCGGCAGGTTAGCTGCCACCCATTGACTTTAAACACAGCTGCTCTCCCACCGGGAGAGGGAGTAAATACTAAAAACGGCAAGCCGTTTTGCGTTTACCTCCACTGGGAGAGGGAGCAAATGCTAAAGGTTTTGCTTTTATTCAGGCGACCTGTTTCTCTTCTTCCATTCGTTGAGCTTCTTCCGCTTCCTGATCCAGCAATTGCTTCTCATAAACCTTGAAGAACGGGTAGTAGATGATGGCGGAGATCACCGCCAGAACAACGACCAGAATCGCCGCCCGAAAATCCCAGCCCAGTGCCCATGCCCCACCAATCGGTGCCGGAGCGGTCCAGGGCACAACCGAGATAACCCGACCAATCAGATCCATCGTGGTCACCGCCCAGGCAATGGTGGCATTCACTAACGGAGCCAGCAGGAACGGGATAAAGAACACCGGGTTCATAACAATCGGAGTACCAAAAATCACCGGCTCATTGATGTTGAACATACTGGGAACCACACTCAGTCGCCCAATGGAACGCAGATGCACTGATTTACTGCGCAAATAGCAGAACACCAAACCCATTGTTGCGCCAGAGCCGCCAATCACAATGAAGAAGGTCCAGAACGCCTCCATAAAAATATGTGGCAGCGGTGCATTCTGCGCCAGCGCGGTCTGATTCAGACCAAGATTAGTCAGCCAGAACATTTGCAACATACCCGAGACGATCGCCGCCCCGTGGATCCCGGCAAACCAAAGTAAGTGACCAATCAGAACAGCCAGCAGGATCGCGGGCAGAGAATCTGCCGCCGAAACCAGAGGCTTAAACAGCGCCATGATGGCCTGCGGGATCAACATATCGAACTGAGACTGAATAAACAGACTCAGCGGATAGAGAGTCAGTACCACCACCAGCACCGGGATCAGCAGATCAAAGGAATTTTTGATCATCGGTGGCACCTGCTCTGGCAGACGGATACCGATGTTGTAAGTTTTCAAAAAGCGCATCATTTCGACGCAATAGACTGCTACAAGGATGGCGGTGAAAATCCCGACGCCTCCCAGACTGTCCACCGGTAATGTACCGTTCGTTTTCGGTGCCGCCACCAGCAAAAATGCCATCAGCGCCAGCATCGCGCACATAAAGGGGTCAAGCCCATGCGATTTGACATAATGCTTACCCAGGTTATAGGCGATAGCCGCACAGACATAGATGGACATAATCCCCATTGTCATATCGAACGGCGTCAGGATACGACCTTCAAATTGCTTTGCCAGATCCAACCACGCACGCGCGAAACCCCATGTGGTATCCGGCGAAAAAGGAGGATAAGCAAAGACCAGCAGGAATGAACCGACAATCATAAACGGCATGGCAGAGATAAAACCATCACGGATGGCCATGACATGACGTTGAGAAGAGATCCGCCCGGCTATCGGGCTGACGTAGTTTTCGATAAAGCGAAAAATCACGTTAAACACAGCATGGTTGGCAGACATAGCGGCTCTCCTGTCAGTCTAAATAATGCTGCGCAACAGCAGTTACTTTGCCGTGCAGCAATCCATTTTTTGGGTTTAAGACCATGCTGGCTAACGAACCAGCATTACAACGAAGCAGGATACGTTTCATAGACGGCTCTTATTAATTATCAGAACAGAGGAAGTGACGAAGTCAGTATTAACTCCGGTTTGAAACACTGCAACCGGTTACTGTAACCGGTTTCCGCGATTGTGAAGGCGATCCAGAAATGCGTAGTAACGAGTTTGTTATGACAAAATATTTACAGGGATCACAGGCTTGTGACAGATTATTGAAGGTTACGGTTCAGGAGAAGAAAATGAGTTTGCAGTCTGTGCGGCAATTCTTTGCCGATCACGCCCCCGACATTGACATCATTGAGCTGAATGAAAGCACGGCGACCGTGGCTCTCGCAGCAGCGGCACACCACGTTGAACCTGGCCAGATAGCCAAAACGTTGTCACTCAAAATTAAGGACGAAGTGGTGCTGGTTGTTGCCAAAGGCGATGCGCGTCTGGATAACAAAAAGCTCAAATCAACGTTCGGCGCAAAAGCCCGAATGCTGAGCAGTGACGAGGTAGTGACAATCACCGGCCACCCGGTTGGCGGCGTCTGTCCGTTTGGACTGGAAAACCCGCTGGCGGTCTACTGTGATATTTCTTTGAAGCACTACGCAGAGGTGTTGCCCGCAGCCGGCGCTATTCACAGCGCGGTACGCATTTCCCCTCAGCGCATGGCAGACTTAACTCAGGCAAAATGGATTGATGTCTGCCTGTAAAAATATGCCAGGTCATTGACCTGGCATACTGGCATTAACGCTCAGGCCACTGCGGAATCTGTGGCCGGCGTAACGGTATACAGCGGCTGACACATAAGGATATCCGCAGCATGAAGCAGCGCGACTTCTGAGTTGATCCCCAGCTTGGCCATCGCATTGAACTTATGCGCCCGGATGGTCTTGATATTTCTTTTCAACTCGGTGGCAATATCAAGCATCGACAAGCCACGTGTCATATGGTGCAGGATCGCATACTCCGTTGGGCTCAACATCCGGCTACGGGCAACAAACCAGTGATTAATGATGTTGTCATTTAGCCGGCGGGTCTCTCCAAGTAGGGTCATAAGCTGAGCCAACAAAGCAGGCAACGATTCAGTTTTACTCAAAATACCATGTAAATCAGCTGGATAAAGGCTGCTTATCAACCTTGCTTCGCTGGCATCATTGGCCAGTACGATTCGCTGCATCCCTGGATTTGTTATCGCCAGTCGATGCAAACACATCAGGCATTCCCGTCGAGGACCACGCAGTCCTGACAGTGAAAATATCAGGGATAAAAACTCCGTCTTGCGCATGGCTTCAATAAAAGCCTGAGGATCCCTGAAAAAATGAAAACGGTACTGTTTACTTACCGTGGTTGAAAAAAGATGACGAAGTCCCGTCTCGCCCATCATGCATTGTTCTATGATGGCAACGTGCTTTTTTGCATTGGTGCATTCCATTCTGACTGTTCTCCATAGGCTGAAATAAGATTTAGCTCTTTCATGCCATCAGTACTATTTATCCATGCATACAACTCTGCATTGCTGCGCAGAGACAAACGGCGCATTGCGCTATTTTTTTGGGCACTGACCGTCTTATTACTCTTTTTCAGCAGCATGGCGATTTGATTTATTCCCCACCCTTTGCCAAGTAGTCGCATCACTTTGCGTTCAGAAAGGGTTAAATGCTCTAATTTGTTACTCGAACCATCGTTTTCAGGATAATCAGACGATAATAATGTCTGACTAATTTTCTCCGCATATCGGTTCCCGTTGCGAATTGCGCCAATCAACCCTTCGATAGGTTCAATATTCGAAAGAAGCGTACTTCCCGGGCGCATAAGGAAGGTGCGATTTAATCGTCAGTTATGAGAACATAAGGCTTTCTTTGCCATAGATTTTTCACGATGCCCGCAC
>NZ_CBFFRJ010000238.1:0-3478 GCF_965644225.1 Phytobacter sp. V91
TACAGCTCAGCTAAGGTAAGGCTAATACAGATAAGGACTCCACTGAACCCCACCGATTAAATCGCACCTTCCCTAAGCGAATGACAGGTTATGTCACCTCTATCACTTTTTTTATCATTTTTTGAAAAAAAGAATAGCAACAGCAAATGTGCGGACTTGTTGTATAATCCCGGCCCTTTCTGGCGAAAAGCCGCCTTTTGCGCTGGCCAGTTTCCAGCGCTGTATCTACTTCTGAGGATATCCACATGCAACTCCCTGACTGCCCGAAATGCAATTCCGAATACGCTTATGAAGATAATGGCATGTTCATCTGCCCGGAATGCGCCCACGAATGGAACGACAGCGAAGCCTCAGCGGATGCTGATGAGCTGATCGTAAAAGATGCCAACGGCAACCTGCTGGTTGACGGCGACAGCGTCACAGTGATTAAAGATCTTAAAGTAAAAGGCAGTTCGTCGATGCTGAAGATCGGGACCAAAGTGAAAAACATTCGCCTGGTCGAAGGCGATCACAATATTGACTGCAAAATAGACGGCTTTGGCCCGATGAAGCTGAAATCCGAATTCGTTAAAAAGAACTGATCGAGTTAAGGGACAGGCGGCACTCTCCACTCCGGGCGCGCTGCCTGTCATCAAGCGGGTTGCGTCAGGATGACTGCGGACGCTGCTGCGCCTCAATATCGGCAATCGCGGCAACGCGCGTCTGGTGCCGCCCACCCTCAAATTCCGCGCTCAACCAGCAGTCGACAATCATTTTAGCCAGCTCAAGACCCACAACCCGTGAACCAAACGCCAGCACGTTAGTATTGTTGTGCTGGCGTGAAAGCTGGGCGGAATAGGTTTCGCTGCACACCACCGCGCGGATCCCGGGGAATTTATTGGCGGTAATAGAGATGCCAACGCCGGTGCCGCAGATAAGGATCCCGCCGTCCACTTCGCCCGCCACGACTGCTTCAGCCACCGCACTGGCATAACGAGGGTAGTCGGTGCGCTCGCCCGACCAGGTGCCTTTATCAATCACCTCAATACCTTTTGCTGCCAGGTGCGTCAGAATCTCCTCTTTAAGGATAAACCCGACATGGTCGCAGCCGAATGCAATCTTCTTCATCTCTTCCGCCTTGTGGTGAGCAAACTTTACGGATCAGGTAAATTTTGTGATTTTGACGGCGATGATTCAGGATCTGCCGCCAAAAACCCGGTGTACAGCGTCCTTTCTACACAGGCTTAATTTACAAATCAACTTGAAATTGTGTGCTAACGCGATTTTAAAAATGTCTCCCTCAGGCTCAAAATCCAACTAACTTAATGATTAAAAATATTTTTATTAAAATAACCACATAAATAAAGATGCGATAACTTCACAAAAATAAAAACTTTATGAATTTAGCTATTGTGTGAAGTTGTCAGCATATTTATGATGGGTCCTGTGGTGATATAGTGTCGTCTTCACTACAAGGACAAGAGAAAGTATGAGTCAGTCAGAGTTTGATCAAGGACTCCCCAATGGCATCGGCCTGGCCCCCTGGCTGCGAATGAAGCAGGAAGGGATGACCGATAACGAGAGCCGCATTGTGGACTGGTTACTCACACCGGGCCATCTGAGCGATGCGCCAGCCATTAAAGATGTCGCCGAAGCGCTGGCGGTATCAGAGGCGATGATCGTGAAGGTGTCGAAACTGCTCGGATTTAGCGGGTTCCGCAATCTGCGCAGCGCACTGGTCGACTACTTTTCTCAGTCCGAGCAGGTTCTCCCCGCAGAACTTGCCTTTGATGAAGCGCCGCTGGATGTTGTGAACAAGGTTTTCAACATCACACTGCGTACCATCATGGAAGGCCAGTCGATTGTGAACGTGGAAGAGATCCATCGCGCGGCACGCTTTTTCTACCAGGCGAAGCAGCGTGACCTGTACGGCGCTGGCGGTTCGAATGCCATCTGCGCGGATGTACAGCATAAATTTTTACGCATTGGCGTGCGCTGCCAGGCTCATCAGGACGCGCATATTATGATGATGTCCGCAGCCTTGTTGCAGGAGGGTGATGTTGTTCTGGTGGTTTCCCACTCGGGCCGGACAAACGATGTAAAAGCAGCAACAGAACTGGCGAAAAAAAATGGGGCAAAAATAATTTGCATCACACACAGCTACCATTCGCCAATTGCTAAAATGGCCGACTTTATTATTTGCTCGCCAGCACCAGAGACCCCTTTATTAGGGAGAAACGCATCCGCACGGATATTACAATTAACCTTACTGGACGCCTTCTTTGTGTCGGTTGCCCAACAGAACATCGAACAGGCAACTAAAAATATGCAAAAGACCGGAGCCATCGTTGATTTCTTTTCACCGGGGGCACTGAAGTAGAAAACTTGAAGTAATATAAGTGACATAACAAAGGTTAATCACACTTATTCACTGGGGTTAACCACAACGATTCCCTACAATGAGAATACTGCTATGAATAAATACCTGAAAATATTCAGCGGCGCTGCTATGGGTTTAATGTTGTCTACCAGTGCGTTTGCTGCTGCCGACTATGCCGTCGTATTAAAAACGCTGTCGAACCCATTCTGGGTTGATATGAAAAAAGGCATCGAAGACGAAGCAAAAACATTGGGTGTCAGTGTGGATATTTTCGCATCGCCCTCTGAAGGTGATTTCCAGTCTCAATTACAATTATTCGAAGACCTGAGTAATAAGAATTATAAAGGGATCGCCTTTGCGCCGCTGTCATCGGTAAACCTGGTGATGCCGGTTGCCCGTGCATGGAAAAAGGGGATTTATCTGGTTAACCTCGATGAAAAAATCGATATGGATAACCTGAAAAAAGCAGGCGGTAATGTTGAAGGCTTTATTACCACCGATAACGTAGCGGTCGGTGCCAAAGGCGCAGACTTTATCGTTGAGAAACTGGGTGCCCAGGGCGGCGAAGTGGCGATTATCGAAGGTAAAGCCGGTAACGCTTCCGGTGAAGCCCGCCGTAACGGCGCCACCGAAGCCTTTAAAAAGGCCAGCCAGATTAAGCTGGTTGCCAGCCAGCCCGCTGACTGGGACCGCATTAAGGCGCTGGACGTTGCCACCAACGTACTGCAACGTAACCCGGACCTGAAGGCCTTCTACTGCGCCAATGACACCATGGCAATGGGTGTAGCCCAGGCCGTAGCGAACGCAGGCAAAACCGGTAAAGTACTGGTTGTCGGTACCGATGGTATTCCTGAAGCCCGTAAAATGGTCGATGCCGGTCAGATGACCGCGACCGTCGCCCAGAACCCGGCGAACATCGGCGCCACCGGCCTGAAAATGATGGTCGATGCCGCGAAAACCGGCAAAGTTATCCCACTGGATAAAGCCCCGGAATTCAAACTGGTCGACTCTATTCTGGTGACGAAGTAATTCGGCAAAGTGAGGTCTGATGCCCTCACCCCGGCCCTTATGTCTTGACCTTCCCCGCTCAGGCGGGGAAGATCCCCGACTGATCATCGG
>NZ_CBFFRJ010000239.1:0-3372 GCF_965644225.1 Phytobacter sp. V91
ACACCATCACTGCGTTTCGGGCTCCTGTGTTCATGGTCAGTGAGTTTTTAAAACGTTTTTCCAGATTCCTAACCATGTACGCAGAACGTGCTGCAGAGAAGTTGCGTGGTGAACGCCAGTTCTGCCGCCATATCTCCGTTTTTGTGAAATCCTCTCCCTTTGCCGTAAATGAGCCCTATTACAGCAACGTAGCCAGCGAAACGCTGCTGACACCTACTCAGGATACACGAGATATTATTGCGGCCGCTCAGAGGTCGCTGGAGCGCATCTGGCGAGATGGTCACCGGTATGCTAAAGCGGGGCTTATGCTGAATGATTTCACGGGCAGCGGTGTTGCTCAGCTGAACCTGTTTGACGAACAGGCGCCACGCCCGCACAGTGAGGCACTTATGAAAGTCGTGGATCATGTCAATCAGAGTGGACTGGGCCAGATATGGTTTGCTGGCAGGGGGGTATCTCCTGAATGGAAAATGAAACGAGAGATGTTGTCACCGGCCTATACCACTCGCTGGAAAGATATCCCGGTCGCAAAAATAACGTAATAAGCCGCAATTAGAGAGCAGACAGTGCTCGCCGCAGCCGAACGACAGGGCGTAGCCCGCGAGTGAGCGAGGAAGCACCAGGGAAATCGGTTTTGCATGTTCTGCTAACGCACAGTATGAGAGGGGAATACAGCTGGAAAACTGGCGATTTCATCGTGAAATTTAATAAAAAAATCATGGTAAAACATGAGGTTGATAATGAAATCGCCGTGGAGAAATTTTCAGTTTAAATTCTTCTTAAGAACCTCTGAAATTGCCTGGTCTATTTCAGACTGTACTTCTTTGGAAAGCCTGTTGAATTCATAAGCAAAAGATCGGCCTTTAACCTTTTTGCGCGCAAACTTATCTTTCTCTTCAAAATTCCATAGCGATGTAACTACTGCCTTATCTTTTGCGGGCGTAGAAAGCAAAGATAAAGTTGTTTTTGAAATAAGTTTCAAGACTGCTGCTTTCTGCTCATCTTCAGCAAGCTTTTCATTTGACATAATGTCATCAAGCTGAAATTTCATTGTCTCCTGAAACAACTGATAGCCAATTTCCTTTTGCTGTAACGACTGATCTATCTCAAGAAGAGATTTATAGTCGCTAAATGACAGTTCAGACTGGATGGGAAAAAGGGATATAAGTTCTTGCGGAACAGATGCAGCTTGCATGGCCCTTGTGACTTTCGCCTGGGACAAGCCTTCAATTTCGGCAATTTCTTTTTGGCTTAATCCACTGTCTTTTAGAGACTGAAGTCGAATACCTATTTCCCTAAGATTGTGCTCTTTAGCTGTTTGGATGTCTTTGGCCAACTGTCGAGCTTCTTCGGACGATAGATGTTCATTAGTCACCATTACGTCAAGCGAAGCATGGACATGAATAGCGGCAGCTCGTCTGCGGGAACCATCCAATATCTCAATCTGTTCTCCATCCATCACACCGATGCAAGGGAAAAATTGTTGGAATTTGATGGTTTTGATAATGTCCTTGAGCGACTCTTTTGTTAAAGCAGATTGATCCCTGCCATTTGTTGCTTGCCTGACATAGGTTTTAGAGTCCACGTCATTTGAAGGGACAGCGATAAGCCTGAATTTGATTCTGCGTCCACTTTTTAATGTGAAAATCTGCTCTCTTCCATCAGATGGTACCTGCTCTGCTGCTAACTGAGAATTTAACTGCCGCCCAATTGTTTTTCTACTCATTATAAACCTCCGTTCGAGCGAACAAACTCAATTCGATCAAATACAGCTTTTGCAAAATCTTCAGCTGCCTGCCGAGCGCTTTTTAAAGCTTCTGTACTTCCGTCATACGTTGCAGGGTTTGCAGAAATAACCGTATCGAAAGATTCGCCGCTTCGTTCAAACCCGTCCAATCTAGGTAGAACAGCGTCAAGCATATCTGCGCCGAAAACCTCTTTTGCCTGACTGAGACATATTTTATGGTCAGACTTATTCAGAATTTTAGACATATACCCGATGTTCCCGATAAGGCGGCATTCATGCCCCTCATCCTCAATACTTGTAATCAGTTCAGGTAGGCTAGCAACAAATTTTAGAGATGAATGAAAATCGATTGTCGCTGGAGGAAGAGGGGTTAAAAGGATATCAGCCGCGCCAATTCCATTATTTAAGAATGCATCCAGGTGTGGACCAGAATCCAGAAAAATGAAGTCATAATCATTCTCAAGCTTGTCGATGATGTTTTCTCTGAGCACCGCATGCAGGTTCTGTCCCGGTAAGTTTTCCTGGCATAACTCCTTCCACCGTTCTGCAAGAAATGCGTCATCGATTGATGCAGGTATGATATCAACTCCAGGTATTGTTGTTGGAACTATAAAGTCGGACAACAATTCTTCACGTGTGACGTTTTGAAGCATTGCTTGCGCAGCTGTAGCTTCTACGATTCCTACTGAATATTGATGGCAAAGCAACATTGTGAGTGAGGCTTGCGGATCAAAATCCAGTGCCAGAATTCTTAAGTCTTCAAAGATTAAGTGAGGGTGTGCACGAAAAGCGTGGGCAAGTGATGCTGTTGAAACTGATTTTGAACCGCCTCCTTTGAGATTAGTGACATACACGGTAAAGGCTTTACTGTGTCTATCTCTGTACTTGGGGACACCCCTGTGATGATATAAATCTATTACATTCTGGAGTGTCATTGCATATTTTACAGTATTGCCCGACGGCCTCTTACTAAACTCATAGCCATTTGTCTCCATCTCATTTACAGCATATTCAACACTGCCTTTGCTCAGTTTAGGCAACCTGTATAAAGAAGCTTTGCTGTAGACCTGATAGAAATCGTTCTGCTGTAATTCATTCTTCGCCTCTCTCACGTTCTCACTCAATGAGATCAACATTTTGTGAGCTCTGGAGGCGACCTTTCTCAACTGATCAATATTTTTCATAATGCCTTCCTGATGACGTTTTTTGTCATTTTGAACAAAAAGCTTCAGGTTGCAAGGAATTAATCATAGAAATTTGTGGTGCATCTGATTTGTGGGAAATACCCCAACTAAAAAATTAACTAGCTGAGTATGGGAATCAGCCCAAGAAAGTCTCTTTGTTTGCTATATGGGAAACACCCCAAGTTGCATGCCGTTACCTTACCCCAGCATTTCAGTTTTCAACCAGCAACTGCTTTGTGGGAAACAGCCCAACTTTTAGGCTTCCCTTTTCCAAGCGCTCGCCGCAGAACACATTCGTCTTTTTGAATGTGTTCGAGGAAGCGAAATTTCTACAGTCGTATAGCTTTCGCTTACGCTCAATACTGTAATTAAGTCCGGTAAACCCCCGGCTTTGCCGGGGGACTCCGAAAGGTTTGACCTTTAAGTCAGTCGCGCGAATCT
>NZ_CBFFRJ010000240.1:0-3147 GCF_965644225.1 Phytobacter sp. V91
TCTGAACCAGATTTAATCTGACAGACACCTGTATAAATAACCGGTAACTGTCAGATCAGGTCTGAGCTAGTACACATCATCTTCGCCAGGATACGTCTCGTCGTCCTGCGGTCCCTGTTTAATCAGCCGCACCATATAGCTGTAACCCACGCCAAAGACCGAGGTGTAGACGACGAAAAAAGCGATCAGGCTGACGCTCATATGCAGGTTGCCGTGGGCAGAAACCGCATCGGCCGTGCGCTGGAGCCCATAGACCACCCATGGCTGACGTCCCACTTCGGTGGTGACCCAACCTGCCAGAATGGCGATCAAACCTGATGGCCCCATCAGCAGGGCAAACCACAGAAACGGACGCGAGCGGTAGAGGCGCTTCTTATAGCGTAACCACAGGGCGACAGTACCCAGCAGGAGCATCAGCATGCCGAGCCCGGCCATAATGCGAAATGACCAGAAGACGATGGCAGAGTTGGGCCTGTCTTCTTTCGCGAACTCCTTCAGCGCGGGTACCTGTTTATCCAGGCTATGGGTAAGGATAAGGCTGCCGAGTGCCGGGATCTCAAGCCCGTAGCGGGTACGCTCCTGCGCCATATCCGGCAGGCCGAACAGCAGCAGCGGAGTGGGTTCGCCGGGGACGTTTTCCCAGTGCCCTTCAATGGCCGCGATCTTCGCCGGTTGATGCTTGAGGGTGTTCAGCCCGTGCATATCGCCGATCAGCGCCTGGATCGGGGCGACAATCAGCATCATCCACAGCGCCATGGAAAACATCGTCCGAATGGCCGGGGAGCTGTTACCGCGCAGCAGGTGCCAGGCCGCTGACGCGCCAACAAAGAGGGCGCTGCTGAGAAAGGCGGCAATCGACATATGCAGCAGGCGATAAGGAAACGACGGATTGAAGACCACCGCGAACCAGTCGACGGGCACCACCTGGCCGTTAACAATCTCATAGCCTTGCGGGGTCTGCATCCAGCTGTTGGAGGCGAGGATCCAGAAAGTGGAAATGATCGTCCCCAGCGCCACCATGCAGGTGGCAAAAAAGTGTAATCCAGGGCCGACCTTGCGCCAGCCAAACAGCATTACCCCAAGAAAACCCGCCTCCAGGAAGAACGCGGTTAGTACCTCATAGGTGAGGAGCGGGCCGGTAATGCTGCCCGCGAACTGGGAGAAACCGCTCCAGTTGGTACCGAACTGATAAGCCATAACCAGCCCGGAGACCACGCCCATCCCGAAGTTAACGGCGAAAATCTTCGACCAGAAGTGATAAAGGGAACGCCAGACCGGGTTCTGACTTTTAAGCCAGAGTCCCTCAAGCACCGCCAGATAGCTGGCAAGACCGATAGTTATCGCCGGGAAAATAATGTGAAAAGAGACGGTAAAGGCGAACTGGAGCCTCGCCAGGTGGAACGCATCAAGACCAAACATGCACAACCTCAAAGTCAATCGTTGTGCCTGTTATGGTAAGGCGGCAAAAAATGAACTATCAGAGGCAATAATGTGAAATTAAACCATAACAGTTACATTTTTTCTGCTATTTTGTTACATCTGATATAGCCATAAGAGCAGGGTGAGGGTGATGAAAAAATACCAGCGGCTGGCGCAGCAAATCATTGAGCAAATTGAACTTGGCGCCTGGCGGCCGGGTGAAAGACTGCCCTCACTGCGTGAACAGGTTGCGAGCAGCGGGTTCAGCTTTATGACCGTCGGCCATGCTTATCAACTGCTGGAAAGCCAGGGCTACATTACCGCCCGCCCGCAGTCGGGATATTACGTCGCGCCGCGATCGCACCGCCCGCAACCTGCGCCGGCAGTCCATGTGCAGCGTGATGAAACCGTGGACATCAACACTTCCATTTTCGATATTCTGCAAGCCAGTCGTGATGCGTCTATCCTGCCTTTTGGTTCCGCTTTTCCCGATCCGCGTCTGTTTCCGCTCCAGCAGCTTAACCGCTCACTGGCGAACGTCAGTAAAAGCGCCACTGCGGTCAGCATTATTGAAAACCTGCCGCCGGGGAACGTGGCGCTGCGCCAGGCCATCTCCCGGCGTTATGCTCAGCAGGGGATGAAAATCTCTGCGGATGAAATCGTCATCACCGCCGGAGCGCTGGAAGCACTGAACCTCAGTTTGCAGGCGGTGACCGAGCCTGGCGACTGGGTGATTGTCGAAACGCCGTGTTTCTATGGCGCGTTGCAGGCGCTGGAGCGCTTGCGGCTAAAAGCCCTTAGCGTGCCCACGGATGTGCATTCCGGTATTGATATGCAGGCGCTGGAGCAGGCGCTAAAAACCTGGCCGGTGAAAGCCTGCTGGCTGATGCCGAACAGCCAGAATCCGCTGGGGTTTACGCTCTCGGCGGAAAAGAAAGCCCGTCTGGTCGCGTTACTGACGCAGCATAACGTCACGCTAATCGAAGACGATGTGTACAGTGAACTCTACTACGGGCGTGAAAAACCGCTCCCCGCCAAAGCCTGGGACAAAGAGGATATGACGCTGCACTGCTCGTCATTTTCTAAATGCCTGGTCGCCGGGTTTCGCATCGGCTGGGTTGCGGCAGGTAAGCATGCGCAGCGGATCCAGCAACTGCAGCTGATGAGTACCCTCTCGACCAGTTCGCCGATCCAGATGGCGCTGGTGGATTATCTTGCCACTCAGCGGTATGACGCCCATCTGCGGCGTTTACGCCGTAGTCTTGCCGAGCGCAAACAACAGGCCTGGCAGTCGTTACTGCGCCATCTTCCGGCGGAAGTAAAAATTCACCGCCAGGAGAGTGGCTATTTTCTGTGGCTGGAGCTGCCCGCCCCGCTGGATGCCGGTGAGCTGAGCGAACGTGCGCTCGCCCATCAGGTGAGCATTGCGCCGGGTAAGATGTTTTCAACGGCCCGGGAGCCGAGCCCCTTCTTTCGCCTTAATACGTCCTGGCAATGGGGCGATCGCGAAGAGCGTGGCGTGATGTTGCTGGCCAGTCTTATTCGCCAGATGATGGAATAATTAAAGACCGGGGTATTCTTATTTTCTGAATATGTTCTTCTTAATTAAGAAACGCCCCGAATAAAAACCTGACGTTATTATCTGAACCTCCACTTAAGGAAGGTGCGATTTAATCGTCAGTTATGAGAACATAAGGCTTTCTTTGCCATAGATTTTTCACGATGCCC